>CAZIIZ010000250.1:0-5244 GCA_964539225.1 uncultured Hyphomicrobiales bacterium
AAAAATATATATAATTTTATAAACGTTAATATGGTTCAAATTATTATTAACTATCAGATACGCTCCAGCGTTCAATTTAGTTTCTAATTTTTCAAGTTCATCAGCATTACCGATGAATATAAGTTCGCCCGAAATTGAATAGACTTCATATTTACCGTCAGTATTTGCAATAATAGTATTAATATTCACATATCGAGAAGTTTCGTACGGATGCTCATCAACGCTCGATAATTGATAATCTTTGAAATTAATTCCAACTAAAGCATCTAAATCGAATCCCGTAATAGTAACATCATAGAATGGATGTTTTTTATTGTTCAGGATAATCGCACTAACATCAGTAATTTTAATATATTTGACTTCAGATATTCCAATTTTGGCTAAATCGAATCCATTGCCGCCACTTTGCAAAATATCAATATCGACATTCGCCCCAATCGTTGGCTTAGTTCCGGCACAGCCTTCTAAAGTTAATGAATCGAAAGGGAATTCAGTCCAGTTTATTCCATCATTGCTTACAGATACTTTCGCCGGTTCGATGAAGAGCCGTCCGGTAATATTATTACGCATCACATTTTCGTAAACGATGAAGTCCACCCCATCTCTATCAACAATTGAATAATTCTTGAAGCCGACGATAATTTCGCCATTCAATCCGAGTGAACATAAGTCTTCGGGACTTACGGCAGGAACTACCGAGTCAGCTTTTGAATATGGTTTACCAAAAATATTATTCGGGAAGTATTCCTTGCCTTGACCAATATTCTGCCCAGTACCGTGAGTAAATTGATATACAGTATCGATTGTGATATAGCTTTGAGCAGCTGAAGACAATGAAGTAAGAGCGAAGAAGCAGAAAAACGTTGCTAACGATAGTAAGTAATTCGAACTATTCATCCGATGACTGCCAGTCATCTGATGAGTTTCAAATTCATTACTTTCGGAAAAAACTTTAGATTCCTGCATACACTCGAAGACTCGCTCCGCAGGAATGACAAGCTTATAGTTTCTCTCTGCAAGATGTCCAACATCTCGCAGATGTTGGACATCTGAATTTAGATATTTCATAATCTTAGTT
Source organism: uncultured Hyphomicrobiales bacterium (assembly GCA_964539225.1). GTDB lineage: Bacteria > Bacteroidota > Ignavibacteria > Kapaibacteriales > UBA2268 > CALLXS01. The sequence continues at coordinate 1,079 of CAZIIZ010000250.1, forward strand.
TCCTATACTAATCGATGCTCGGAAAATTCTGCCGGGCATCGGATAATTCATAATTACCTGATATTGTTTATCTGTTATGTTCTGGCAATCTATTCTAAATTTTGTTTTTATTTCGTAAAATTCTGTGGAATATGAAATTCCGGCATTGAATAATAAATAATTCGGAAGCATCGAGCCGTAAGAATTATCCGTCATCGAGAATCTATGCGAAGTATATTCGCAATTTGTCATTATGTCGAATTGTGCAATTCGATAATTAAGCGATAAATTCAATATTTCCTGCGGAGTATAGACGATAAATTTATCATAGCTCAATGTTTTTTCGCTTTTATCTTTGACTGATTGGCGAGTATAAGCTAAATTATAATTTATATCTTCGGTGAATAGCGAACCGGAAATCATTAATTCTATCCCTTGGGTGATTACTTTTCCGAGATTTTTAGCCGACCAAGAAATTGTATTTTTCGGTACGCTGATAATTTGATTATCTGTATTAATATAGAATCCTCCGAGTTCAATCTTCATCATATCAAATAATGATTTAGAAATTGAAATCGAATACGAAGCTGATTCTTCGGGCTTCAGATTCGCAGTCCCATAATTATAATAATATAATTCATTGAACGAAGGCATTCTGAAATTCTGAGAAGCTCGCAATTTAACTTCAGTCAACAAATCAGAGTTTGAATAAAGCAATCCCAATCCGTACGATAGAAATGGACTATTATCAGAAAATATGTCCAATCGTGCCGATGGCGATAGTGATATTTTATTCGAAGAATCAAACTCAACAGCTTTATCGGCTAAGGCATTAACAGAAAAGTTAGTACGCTTGACGTAATTGCCTACCGAAAAATCGAGCATATCGCCACGCAATTCAGCAAAGTTAAATTCAGAATTCAATTGACAGTTGAAATTTTCAATTGAATAATTATACTTCGCAATTGCTCGCACTTCTCGATTGATAAACATAGTATTATTGAGTTTATCGAAACTGTTAGGAGCATCATCTATATAATGTTGTTGCGAAAACTTGCCAAGAATTGTAAATTTCAGGCTATGATTTTCCGCAAAAATATTAGATAGCGATAGAATATTCATCACATTTGCTTCGTCGATAGTAGCGAATAATGACTCCACTCTATTCTGCACTACTGCTCCCGGCACTCCACGATTAGTCTTGCTCATGATTGACTTAAAGCTGAGTTTCCAAGTGTCGAATAAATCAGTGCCTAACGATAGATTCATCGCAATATTTTCAAAAGCAGAATTATCTCTATTCAATTTTGTATTTTTCCCATTTTGATTGAATTCAAATTCGTAATCGCCCTTGGAATTGTAATATTCTCCGCCAATGATAGAATAGAAAGAATTTGATTTAAAAGCATAATCAGCACTTAGCTTGTATTCATCGTAGCTGGCAGCCGACAAATTAGCAGAGAATTGATTGCTTTTGGGATTAGCTTCGGTTATAAAATTAACTACACCGCCCAAGGCATTCGCTCCGTAAGTATCCGAAGCACCGCCTCTAATCACTTCCATCGAATTAATAAACGAAGTCGGCAGAAGCGAAATATCATACATTGCATTTTGCGATGAATTCAATGCTACGCCGTCTATCATTATCAAATTTTGCGATGAATTCGTGCCGCGAATTGACAAGGTTTTCAGTCCGCCAGCTCCGCCATAATTTTTAATATATATTCCGGGAGATTTCGATAATAATTCATTCGCTTGCATCGCTCCAATGCTCTGCACTTGCTTCGAATCAAGATAATATGATGACGAAAATTTGGTAATCGGCGAGATTTGTATTCTATCCGCCGTTACTCGTACTTCCGGGGTTTCGTAAAATGTTGTATCCGCTTGCTTGGCGGAAGTTTCATCTGCGAATAAATTAGTAGAAAATAAAGGTGCAAAAGCGACCGATAGGATTGCACCTAATATGTCTATGTTTCGAAGTCGCTTTTGCAATATTGAGTTGGGCTGAATCAAATCAATTTTTCTTATATATATTTATTATTTTATTATTTATTGATGATGATATTAGCTGTATAAATTTTATTGCCGATTGTTACGTTGGCAATATATTTACCGCTAACTAAATTCAATTGAGCAGCACTCAAATTGATTTTGCCATCATTGATTAGAGTATTAATTTCTGCTATTTTAGTACCGCTTACTGAATAAATTGCAACAGTAGCGTCTTGAGCTTGATTGGCATAGATATTAATTGTTACATTATCAATCGCAGGGCAAGGGTAAGCATTAGCATAGTTAATTTTTGGGCTATCTGATACGCTATTTATAGCCTCGTAAGTAGTTAGTATGTTAGATGGAGAATAATCAGCATTATTAATTGTTGTTACTGCTATACCGTTAGAATAAGCTATCGGAGCAATACTTTCACGTTTGCCATCAACTTCGGACGAATCAATTACTTGCAAACCTTTTCCATAATATACTCTTCCGTTGTACGCAGTTGTAAAAAACTCAGAGTATTGATAATTAGATGAATTAGTATAATTGCGAACAATTGTCTCTCTTGGTCCGTCATATCCACTTGTTGGAAGTTTGATTGAATCAACTATTGTGCGTGTACTCAAATCAATTATCTTAATTTCATGCGAACCGTTCATAGTTACATAGAGATAATTACCTTCCATTGCTATATGGTTAGCAGTTCCGCCAACTTCTAATTCTGCAAATTTTGCTGCTTTCTCACCTGAAACGTCGTATAGAGAAATTTTAGAATCAGTTCCGCCGAAATTGCCTTCAGTTAATATTGCAAGGCTACCGTCCCAATATGGAAGTGTTTGTCGTGGAGCGATACCGCAAGGAATTGAATCTACAGAAGTATTAGTAGTCAAGCTATATTTTTTCACATAACCAGCAGTACCATAAGGCGAGACAGTAATATAGGCATAATCACCATTTATTGAAATAGCTGAAGCCATAGTATCAATATTAAATTCTTTTACTATGCTATTATCGAGAAGATTATAAATTGCGGCTTTAGCTCCTTCGATAATATAAAGCAAATGACTATCGGCATTAACGCAAGCTCTAACCGGAAAACTAATTGAACCGAATCGAAAATCCATAATTTTAACTGGATCACATCCCAATTTGCCTTCATTCATAGATAACAAAGATATAATATTAAATTTCCAAAGCGATGGAGCTTCATCGCCATCATCGTAAGTGCCATTGAAATTAACATCCTGACCTAAACACACCACAAAATTTCCGATTGGATTGCTTGTTGGCGAGCAGTAAACGAAAGCAGGTTGCTTGCCTACTTCAAGTCTGGCTTTGTCGTTAAAACTAGAAAACATCTGCCCGAAAGCGTTGATTGAAGTTGCAAACGCAAATACCACTAATAGAGTAAATAAATTTTTCATTTCGAAATTTCTCCAAATATATATAAAATAGCACATAATTATCAATCTAAGCAATCCTAAGCCTGAACCTAGAAAAGCTAATAACTGCAAATATCGCAGAATAATAAATATCATATATAGTTTAATGAAGAAATTTTCGGCAAGAAAATTAGAAGTAAATTCGGACAGCCGTAGTTTCCTCATCGCATTCGTTTAGCGCGAATGTTTTTTCATCGTAATAGTTATATTGCAAACTATACCAACGCCAATGAGCGGATAATAGGCTGATATTCTGACTCCGGGGTCGTCCTTTGCGTTTCGCCTTCCCACGATTAGATTTACCTCGCAGTGGCTTTTGCTAAATGATTGCTCACAATCACTTGCAATATAGAAACGCATCGTCTCCCGATACAGCGGCGCTACCGTGCAGGCATCTCACCTGCTTCCCAATTGATTGCCCAAATTTTTCTATTGAGCGAACCTATTTCCGATTCAAAGCACAAATCAAGTATTCAAAACTAAGAAATTTTTTCTAATTCACAAAGGAATATCAAATAATATTTTTTTTGAATAGAATTTGGAATAAATGTCGAACTAACTAATGTTTGATATTTTAAGCGTAAATCAGCTATTGTCCCCTATTCTGCTGTCCATCATACATATCTTTGGCAATACTGATTAATATTGTCATTCCGGTTTTGTGAGTCTTCGATCAAATACCGGAAATCCGTCTTCGGATTCAGCGTAGCTAATCTATTGTCTTAGAGTTTTGAGTATAGTCGG
>CAZIIZ010000251.1:0-5233 GCA_964539225.1 uncultured Hyphomicrobiales bacterium
ACACTTCCGTATCGTATTGAATGCTGGTGCTATCTGCGAAGATGACGACCAAAATGGATTGGCTCACTTTACCGAACACATGTGCTTCAATGGTACAAAAAACTATCCTAAGAACGAATTATTAGACGTATTACAGAAATTCGGTATCCGCTTCGGTGCAGATGTTAATGCCAGCACTGGCTTAGACGTTACTATGTACGAATTACCGATTCCTGTAAATGATGAAAAATTATTAAAAGAATCATTCCAAGTATTGGAAGATTGGGCTCATCAAGTAACTATGTTAGATGATGATGTGAATGGCGAGCGTAATATTATTATGTCTGAATGGAGACAACGTAACGGTGCTATTGCAAGACTTAGAGACAAGCACGCTCCAGTACAATTTTACGGTTCTAAATACAATAGCCGCAATATTATCGGTGATACTTTTCTTTTGAAAAATTTCGATCCAAAAGTAATCCGCAGATTCTACAAGGAATGGTACAGACCAAACTTAATGTCTTTAGTAGCAGTTGGCGATTTCGATGTAGATAAAATCGAAGCAATGGCTAAAAAATATTTCAGCAATGCTGAAAATCCAGCAACAGCTCGCAACAGAGAAACTTACGATGTGCCTTTCCACAAAGACACTAAAGTATCAATTGCTTCTGACAAAGAAATGCCTATGGAAATGGCTCAAATTATCACAAAATTGCCAAAAAGAGATGACAATACTTATGCTGGGTATGCTGAATCAACTAAAAGACAATTGATTGACCAAATGTTCAATGATAGACTTCAAGAAATTGCTAACAAACCAAGCTCTCCATTTATCGCTGCCGGTGCAGGCGAAGGCGATTTTAATGGAAATAAAAGATCATATACTGCTTCAATTAGAGCTAAAAATGGAACTATTGCTAAAGCAATGGAAGGTTTTTTAACTGAAGCTGCCAGAATGAAACAACACGGATTCAACGAAGCTGAATTCGACAGAGCAAAAACAGATATGATGGCTAACTTAGACAATATGTTAGCTCAAAAAGAAACAACTAAACACGAATCTTATGTAGATGAATTAACTAATTACTTTACTGATGGTACTTCAATGGGCGGCGTTCAGTTCGATTATGATTTTACTAAACAAGTAATCGAAGAAACCAAACTAAGCGAATTGAACACTATGACTAAAGAATATTTAACTCCTGAAAATACAGTAATTTTACTTTACATGCCTGAAAAAGATGATGCTTCTAAAATTACTAAAGACGAAGTATTGAATATTTTCAACAAAACAATGGCTCAAAACGTAGAAGCAAAAGAAGAAGTTGCAATTACTAAACCATTGTTTGACAAAACTGTAACTCCTGGCAAAATCGTAAAAACAGATAAAAATGACAAACTTGGTATCGAAGTATTAGAGTTATCTAACGGTGCTAAAGTAGTATTGAAAAAAACTGATTTCAAAGCTGACCAAGTAATCTTCGGTGCATATAGCTGGGGCGGTAGTTCTTTATATCCTGACAAAGACTTTTATTCAGCTGAATTAGCTACTTCTATGGTAACTGAAGGCGGCGTAGGCGAATTCTCTAAAACTGACTTAGGCAAAGTATTGACTGGTAAAATGGTTGGATTGAATCCAACAATTGAAGATTATACTGAAGGATTCCAAGGCGGATGCGTTAAAAAAGATATGGAAACTATGTTCCAATTAGTGAATCTATATTCTACAAGCACTCGTACAGATAAAGAAGCTTACAATTCATTCTTAGAGAAAATCAAACCACAGTTAAAAGCAAAAGGCAATTCTCAAGATGATATGTTCAAAGATTCAGTTGCTTGGATCATGGGCGATCATCACTTCCGCAAACAACCTTTCACTATGAAATATGTAGAAAACGCTAATTTCGAACGCGGTATCCAAATCTTCAAAGAAAGATTTGCAGACGCAGGCGATTTCACTTTCTTCTTGGTTGGAGATTTTGATACTAAATTAGCTAAAGAATATTTCGAGAAATATATAGCTTCTTTACCACAAGGCAAAAAAGAAACTTATAAAGACTTGAAAATGGGCTTCCCTAAGAAAAAAATTGAAACTACTTTCAAAAAAGGTACTGAAGACAGAGCTCACGTTCGTTTAGCCATCACTGGCGATTTCGAATGGAATCAAAAAAATAGACATAGACTTAACGCTATGGTGGAAGCTCTTGAAATCAGAATGATTGAAGTAATTCGCGAGAAAATGGGCGGTACTTATTCTCCTGGCGTTTGGGCTCAAATGGAAAAAATCCCTACTGGTTCTTATTCAATAAATATGGATTTAGTAGTTGAACCAAAAAGAGTTGATGAAATTATTACCGGTATCAAGCAAGTAATTAATGATATGAAAGCTAAACCAGACGAAGAAGCTACTTTCAAAGTTAAAAAAGCTCAAGAACAACAAATTGAGTTAGATTTAAAATCTAATAATTACTGGTTCAGCGTATTGCAAAGCTATTCTAAAAATGGCGAAGACTTCAATACAATCTTGAACAGAAGCAAATTAATCGAATCATTAACTGCAAAAGACCTAAATGATGCAGCTAAAAAATACTTAAATATTGACAAGATGACTAAAATCGTAGTTATTCCCGAAACAGCTAAATAATTTCGGTCTGATTTGAAATCATAATATAACAAGGCGATTCGGGCGGAATATTGTAATAATATGCCGCCCGAACTTAGCCAAAATTCAATTTCTTTTGAGTACTTCTCGCCTATAAATTCTGCCCAGAAATAGTGAAATCATAATTCACTCAATAACAAAATATTGAATAATCAAAATAAGGATAAAGACAATGAAAGCAAATTGCCAAATTTTGCTATGGGCAGCGATTACTCTATTCGGAATTAACTCGGCAGTATATGCCCAACAAGCAAACCAAAAGATGCAATACTTCGGTACAATTCAAGGAATTATCGTTGACTCCGTTACGAAAATGCCGATTTCGTATTCTACTATTACAATTCTGTCAGCAAAGGACAGCACGCCAGTAGCCGGAACGACTAGCAAAAAAGACGGAGACTTTACGGTAGAGAATGTGCCGAACGGTAAATTTACTGCGAAAATTTCATATCTCGGATATGCTAGATTATTTGTGGACAATATTGTAATTAGTGCTAGCCAGCCCAATATTAATATAGGCAGACTCGCTCTGAATCCTGCGGAAATCAATACAAAAGAAGTAGAGGTTACAGCCGACAGAGAAATGATCAGTTATAATCAAGAAAAGAAAATTATCGATGTCAGCAAAATGGTAGAAGCCAAAACCGGCAATGCTACTGATTTGCTCCGAAATCTTCCAAGCGTGCAAGTCGATATGGACGGCAATGTATCGCTACGTGGTAGCCAAAGTTTCCAATTGCTAATCGACGGTAAGCCAACTATGATGAGCAAAACTGATTTACTCCGCCAGATTCCGGCAGAAGCTATTCAAACAATCGAAATAATAACCAATCCATCAGCTAAGTACGATCCAGAAGGTAATTCAGGCATAATGAATATCGTTACGAAGCGAGACAGTTACGGCGGATTAGACGGTATTGTCAACGCCTCTGCTTCTCGATATGGCAGATATTACGGCAATGCACTATTCAACTATAAAAATGAAAAGACTACTAATAGTTTCAGCATCGACTATAATAATAATGAATATGCTTCGACTAGTACCCTATCAGAATCAATTGCTTCGCCATTATTAGTTGATAGCGTATTTACTAAAACACGTCGCAAAATTAAGCCCGAAGGAATCGGATTGCAATATGAATTCAAATATGATTTTGATGCTGATAAATCATTGACATTCAACGCAAATTACAGTCCAAGTTCGTTCACTCGAGACATGGGACATTTCTATCATACCATGAGCGACTCGTCAAATTATTACACTTCAACAAATACTTTGTACAAAATGACTTCAAACAATTTTCAAGCATTTCTTGATTACAGCGATATTAATCCTAAAACCATGGACGGCATAGCTGCTAATATTCTATACGCTTATTGGGACGGTAATACTAACGACGATGTAACTGAAGATTTTACGGATCCCAATTTCAATAGATTGCTCGGTTCGAAATATACACAAAAGCATAATACTGCTGATGTAGTTCTTCATTATGGTAAAGCTAAATTGGATTATACTAAAACATTTGAAAATCAATCGAAAATCGAATTAGGTGCGAATTCAGAATATTACTTTATACACAATGATTCAAGATATAATATATTCAACGACGATACCAAATCGTGGGAATTAAACACAAAATATACAAATGAAATGGATTTCGATTACTACATTAATTCTGCTTATGCTACTTATTCAGATAATTTATCAATTTTCAATTATAAATTAGGAGTGAGAGCCGAAAGTTTTGACAATGAATTGAAACAATTGACAAACGGAAAATCGAAAAAGAATAACTTTTTGAGTGTTTTCCCAACATTCAATGTTGGTACTCAATTCGACGAAACTAAATCTGCTGCGTTCAGTTACAGCAAAAGAATTACTCGCCCCGATCCGCAGCAATTGAATCCATTCCCCGATTTCGAGGATAATAATATTATCAGTATTGGCAATCCAGATTTGAAACCTTCCTATAGCGATGTATTCGAGTTGACTTATAACGATGTCTATATGTTCAATTTCTTATACTTTAGTGCAAATGTATTTTTATCGAACACTACCGACGTTATCAATCGAACTTTCAGAGAAATGCCAGACGGTAAAGATGTAATTAGCCCAATCAATAATGGCACTCAGAAAGCATTAGGTTCGGAATTAACTTTCTCGTTCGCTCCGTTTAAATGGTGGAAATTGAATTTGGTAGGTACTTATTCATATACCGAAGTTGAATCCAAAGAAAGCGTGTTTGCTAAACGTACTTTCAATTCGTATAATTGGCGAGCATTCTCAAATTTTATATTGTCGAATTCTACTGCTCTTTCGATCAATGCTGTTTATAACGGTAAAGGTATTCAACCCGACGGCGAAACCAAACCGGTTTTTTATTTGTCCGGCGGTATCCGTCAGAATTTATTCGACAACAAATTAACATTATCCTTAAATATTCAAGACGTGTTCGGCTATACCTATAAATATATAAACTATATTCCGAACAAAGTGCTTAGTGGCGATGTATTCCCAAGCAGTCAGGTGATATCGCTTGGGATTAGCTATAGAATCAATGACTATAAACCAACGCAAAAATCAAA
>CAZIIZ010000252.1:0-5217 GCA_964539225.1 uncultured Hyphomicrobiales bacterium
ATCCATATTTACCCAATATCCCATGCGTTCGGTCAAATATTTCCAACCTAAGTCCATTTCGATATTGTGATAAACGAAGTCTTTACAGGCTTTGTTGAATTTATCCACACCATAGGTTACGATGTCGGCTTTATCGCTTAATCCTAATTGCTTTTCAACTGCGATTTCTACAGGCAAACCGTGAGTGTCCCAACCGGCTTGGCGGCGGACGAAGTAGCCCTGCATAGTTTTATAACGGCATACAGTATCTTTGATAGTACGAGCCATCATGTGGTGAATGCCCGGCTTACCGTTTACGGTCGGCGGACCTTCGAAGAAGCTGAAATATTCTGCATCTTTGCGTAATTCTAAAGATTTATCGAATACCTGATTTTGCTTCCAGAAATCTAATATTTGCTTTTCTAACTCCGGATAAGAGAGTTTTTCCGGTAACTGCTTATACATCTTGTATTTTCTATTTGATTAAACATATTTTACGATTTTTTAAAAGTCCGATTTATCCCTTTTTTCTGCAATTATTTGCTTGCGTATATAAGGAAATATTTCAGACGGCATTTTCAATTGCTTTTTTATCAGTTTTATAAAAAACAGAAAAAAACGCATTAAACGTAATTTATACACTTTTATTGTAAATTGGTGAAGATAATGAGAAATATGTTTGTTAAATTTACTTTGAAAAATTATTTGCACTTTCACACAATCCTGAAATTTAGAATAAATCTTGTGATTTTAAAATTCAAGTATAGCTATACAAAAGAACTCTTTAAGAAAGAAAATATTCAATCTTAAAGAGTTCTTTGAGTATAAATTAAACTAAATTATCTTGCTACAGGATTAGGACTTACAGGTATGCTTGATTTTATCATTTCGTAAGTTACGATTTTATCAACTCGTTTACCGGTCCATTTCATTTTACCGTTTGCTATGGAAATATTCCAGCATTCATATTTCGTACCGGATACCCCACTAATTTGGTCATTCGTATAATTACTTGCGAATAAATCGCCATACAAGTAATATCCGCCAGCATTATCTGATTTTTTAATCCATTTAGAATTTGCATCTTGGTAATAATAATTATACTTACCGTCAGCAAGGTATTCCCAATAATGATAAGCAGTATCTGTTGTATTGGCGGAAGTACATTTGCCATACCAGATGCCTACAATTTGGGAAGCATAATCATTCGTAGCTTTTTTGCAAGTATAAATCTTGGTGTCGGGAGTCGAAACTCCGTTATAAATGAACGAGACAACCGAATAAGTAAGTAAAGAATTAGTGAGGCTATGAATTTTAAATTCAGCGTGAACCGATTTATTTGATTCATCTGTTCCATTGATAGTGATTAAATCGTTGTTGATACTGTAAGTATAATTTTTGCCTTCGGTCCATTTGCTGTTATTTGAGTCAACATAGCTTCCTCGGGCATACACTTCCACATTATCTGTACGAAATTCCATACTGAATAAAGAATCTGTAAGAGCCGAAACACCATTAATTTCCGTAGCTATCCATTTGCCGATGACTTTTTCAGCATTAGTAGTTACAGTTGTATCGTCGTCCGAACATCCAATAAATAACCATAAAAATCCGGTTAATGATGCTAATATTAATAACTTCTTCATAAATTTATCTTAAACTATTTTAACAAAAACAATTATTTCGTATTACTTATTATCGCAAAATCACTTTACAAATATACAAAAATATTCAGTATTATCAAATTTATTATTATTGTGAAGATGATAATACTGAATACTATTTATGTCTTTATAATGCTAATAATATGCTTGCACTCCGGTAATGTCCTCGCCTAAAATTAAGGTGTGAATTTCGTGTGTACCTTCATAAGTTTTTACAGATTCGAGATTATTAGCGTGTCGCATTATGCAATATTCGTTAGAGATTCCATTCGCACCAAGAATCTCACGAGCTATTCTAGCAGAATTTAAAGCCATTTCCACGTTATTTCTTTTCGCAAAGGATACGTGCCTGAAGTCAGCAATTCCGTCATCTTTCATTCTGCCTAAACGATAATTAACTAATTGAGCTTTGGTGATTTCATTCAGAATTCTGACTAATTTATCTTGAGTTAATTGGAATCCAGCGATTGGTTTGCCGAATTGTATTCTGGATTTGGAATAATTTAATGCTGATTCGAATACGGCAATCGCAGAGCCTACAGCACCCCAAGCGATGCCATAGCGAGCTTGGGTCAAGCAATTAAGCGGTCCTTTAATGCCGGAAATATCTAATTTATTTTCAAGAGGAATTTCGCAATCCTCGAAGATTAATTCCGAAGTAACTGATGCTCGAAGCGAGTGTTTGCCTTTCATCTCTGGAGCAGAAAATCCTTTTGTTCCTTTTTCCACTAAAAACCCGCTGATTACTCCATCTAATTTTGCCCATACAATAGCTATATCGGCGACTGTGCCATTAGTAATCCACATCTTCGCCCCATTCAATAAATAGCCGGAATCGGTACGGGTAGCAGTAGTAAGCATTCCACCGGGATTCGACCCATAGTCAGGTTCAGTTAAGCCGAAACAACCAATAGCAGTACCATTAGCTAACTTAGGTAACCATTCCTTTTTTTGCATTTTTGTTCCATAAGAATAAATTGGATACATCACTAAGGAATTTTGTACGGAAGCAAATGAGCGAACTGCGGAATCGCCATATTCCAATTCCTGCATAGCCAAACCGTAAGCAACATAGTTTGCTCCGGCTCCGCCATATTCCTCAGGAATAGTAATACCGAATAGTCCCATTTCTGCCATTTTTTGAGCCAAATCCGGAATGTTAGAACCAGCTTCATAATGCTTCTCAATAGTGGGTAATATTTCGCCGGCTACAAATTCTTTAACGGAATCTCGAATAATTCGTTCTTCGTTGCTTAGAAGAGCGTCGATATTATAATAATCGAATGGATTTATATTTATCATTTAGCTGCCTTTATGTAATTTTATTTATTTCTCGTTTAGATAAACCTGTAATTTCAATAATATCTTCAATATTTGTATTCTTTGCTTTTAATTTTCTAGCTATTTCGATAACTTTTTCTTTTGCACCTTTTTCAATACCTTGCTTTATTCCTGCTTTTTCTCCCTTTTGGAAGCTATCATTCATAGCTGTATGAAAAGCATCTCTATCTCTTACGCTATTGATGATATACTTCTCATAAGATTTAAATTCATCAATGGACATATTCAATTCGGCTAATTTCAAAGCGGCTTTGTCAATATTGCGAGAAGTGAACGATTCTGGAATTTCATTATTCTTCATCATATAAATCCACTCGTCGATTCGTTTTTGGAGAACATTCGGATATTTACCAACTGATATTAAGTAATATTCGGGAAATATATTCTTCTCAATAAATTCAAATTTAGGTTTCATCGAATCCATTACTTCTTGACGTTTTTTAAGAACTAAATTTGTTCCTGTATTCAGTCCTTTGAATTCTGTGGAGCCACGATAAATATAATCATCGCCATAGCCTAAATTGAAAAACATAATACTAATTGAAATTACTTTGGATATGTTTTTGAAGTCATCGCCGAGCTTTTGATTCTCTGTAATTATTTTCGATGATGAGTAAAGCAAACTTTCTAAGAAATCTGTTTCACGAGTGTTTTGAATTTCGATAAATATTCTGCGATTCAAGCTGTCTAATACTAATAAATCTACTCGGTTGAATTTGTCAATTTCACGATTAGCATTGGTCTCACTCTCAATAATTTGCAATATTTGGATTTTATCATCTTCTAATAAGGCAGACAGAAATCCTTCTAATACATCGAAATTTGCTTTATCTCGAAGTATTGTCTTCATCGCCCAATCCCATCTGATTACTCTGCTCGGCATAATTATCTCGTTATATAATTTTATTTATTTCTCGTTTTGATAAACCTGTGATTTCAACAATATCATCAATATCAGTATTCTTTGATATTAATTTCCTTGCTATTTCAATAGCTTTTTCTTTTGCACCAGCTTTGGCTCCTGCTTTTTCCCCCTTTTGGAAGCTATCATTCATAGCTGTATGAAAAGCATCTCTATCTCTTACGCTATTGATGATATACTTCTCATAAGATTTAAATTCATCAATGGACATATTCAATTCGGCTAATTTCAAAGCGGCTTTGTCAATATTGCGAGAAGTGAACGATTCTGGAATTTCATTATTCTTCATCATATAAATCCACTCGTCGATTCGTTTTTGGAGAACATTCGGATATTTACCAACTGATATTAAGTAATATTCGGGAAATATATTCTTCTCAATAAATTCAAATTTAGGTTTCATCGAATCCATTACTTCTTGACGTTTTTTAAGAACTAAATTTGTTCCTGTATTCAGTCCTTTGAATTCTGTGGAGCCACGATAAATATAATCATCGCCATAGCCTAAATTGAAAAACATAATACTAATTGAAATTACTTTGGATATGTTTTTGAAGTCATCGCCGAGCTTTTGATTCTCTGTAATTATTTTCGATGATGAGTAAAGCAAACTTTCTAAGAAATCTGTTTCACGAGTGTTTTGAATTTCGATAAATATTCTGCGATTCAAGCTGTCTAATACTAATAAATCTACTCGGTTGAATTTGTCAATTTCACGATTAGCATTGGTCTCACTCTCAATAATTTGCAATATTTGGATTTTATCATCTTCTAATAAGGCAGACAGAAATCCTTCTAATACATCGAAATTTGCTTTATCTCGAAGTATTGTCTTCATCGCCCAATCCCATCTGATTACTCTGCTCGGCATAATACTAACTCGCTGATAACTAATTCATAATGCTTGCTTTATGAGTCAGATACACGATTATCGAGTTTAATTATTTTGGAATTTGATATGAACTGTTTCTAAACTTTTTTCTAAAAGCTAACCATTATACACATCTTCGGCAACTTTTATAAAAAGTGTCATTCCGGTATTTGCTCGAAGACTCGTTCGCAGGAATAACAAGTCAGTAGCAAGATTAATGATGAATGTAATGGATAGGTGAGGGAGTCTTCGAATGAAATCAACTTAACAATTAAGCATAGTTAATCTCGAAGACAGTCCGAACAGTGATTTGCGTGATTTATGGGTTTTAAAATGATAAGAAATTTTCTGACCATTGATTAAGCAGATTAATTTGATGAAGATGATTTAGAAAACAAAATATTCTTAAAATCATCTTAATCGCTCTAATCAGGTAAATC
>CAZIIZ010000253.1:0-5215 GCA_964539225.1 uncultured Hyphomicrobiales bacterium
TTACTCGCCGAGACATAATAATTATAGTTGCCACTGGCTTCAAGATTATATACCGCTGTGGCAGTATCGGTCTTGAATCTATAGACAGAATCAATCTTTACTTTCTCGCCGCTGAAGCAGAATAAAGAATCTCCGGTGTATTACCTGCAAAATTATAAATCGAGAATGTTCGTAAATTTTAATTCCTCTTGTTTAATATTATTAGGATTTTTATCTAAATAATAAACAATTTCTTCGCTTAATATCAACAATTTGTTTTTTGAATTAAAACAGAATCCCGCACTTCTTTCATTCAAATTATATTCTCCAATTATTCCCCCATTATTAGCATCAATTATAAATAATATATTGTTTCCGGAAGTTTCGAAGGTATATAACATAGCAAAAATAATACTATCTTCTTGACAGTATGAGATTTTTAGAAAGTGCGTTCCTTCTGTAGGTTTAACTGACCAAATATCCTTACCTGTAAATATATCAATACAGCGAAGCTCATTGGCTACTTCTGTGGTATAAAAGACATCGTTGCCAAAACATAAATCCAACTCTGCAAAACTTTTTAAATCCATTTTGGTAATTAATTTATCTTTTTGATAAATATAATATTTTTTACTCTTTCTTAGAATATAAATATCATTTACACCACTATCATACATTTTAATTTGTTTAGACTCCTTCTTTAGTATTAGACCGTCTTTAGAATCTAAGGTAAAAAAGCCTTTTTCACTTTCAACATATATTTTTGTATCGTCAGGACTAAAACAAATTGAATGAGTTTGGCTAATTAATTTATTAGCCCATATTATACGACCATCAGTAATATTATATTTTACTATATTCCTTTTATCCCAAGAACAAGTTACGAATGATAACTCATCATTTGAGATAGCAATTCTTTCAGCAGATGTTTCAAATGATGTATTTTTCAAATATAGAAATTCTCTATTTTGAAAATCCCAAACATATACTGTTTTTTCAAACTTACAGGCAAGTAAGTATTTTGCATTTTTACTTAATAATACATAATGAATCATTAGATTCCAAAATCCTTTCTCATTTTTTCTAATTGTTCTAAAATCTGTTCTCTTTCTGGTTTCTTATGAGTCTCAAAGAATTGCTTCCACACGGCATTCCAATTTCCTCCGCCTTTCGTATGAATACCATTTGGCTTTAAACTATGAATATCTTTTGTTAATGGTATTTTAAATTCTTCAATTTCTAATCCTACTGCTTTAAATTTATCAGCAAATTGTCTTGGCAATAAATGATGTAATTCAATCTTCTTACAATTATGCACCAGCACCTTACTCGCCGAGACATAATAATTATAGTTGCCACTGGCTTCAAGATTATATACCGCTGTGGCAGTATCGGTCTTGAATCTATAGACAGAATCAATCTTGACTTTCTCGCCACCCAATCATTATTTACAAAGAACGGATGCAAAAAATATTAATGTAAAATCAGTTCCTTTTTCAAAAATTCTTCAATATTTGTTACGAGAAGAATCTCTTTTACTTCTATTGGTTCGTCAGGATATTCTACAAATAAATCTGAATATTCCTGCTTAATTATTTCTAATTCATCTCTAAAAGCTTTTGCATCCATGTAATTATCAAACAAGTATTTATCATTTAACTTGCTTATATGCTTTTCCAATATTATTTTTAACCTATTATCATTTTGCACATTAAAAGCCAAGATAGATGAAATCAAAGACTCGTCTTCAAATACAACTACTTCGTAACCTAAGGGAACATATTTAATTTGCTCCGGTACAGCTTCATGTGGATTTTTCCCAATTATTACGTCTAAAACTTCATTTGTATATTTATTCAATCTACTTAAAAAGTTTGCTATTGTTTTTAATGATTTGGTTTGACCTATTTCCTCAATAAAATATTCACTTACTAAATCTTCAGGGTCAAACTTATAAATAGAACTAGGTAGAATATTTCTTGAAAGTCCTTTATAACAAGTTGGAATAATAGCTTTTGGAAATAGTTTCCCCAATGTAAGAATATACATAATTTACCTACCTTTAATTGGAATATGAGCCCGACCTTCTGGACCTACATTCAAATGATCAATATTCCAGTTGGTGTTTGGATGTGGTTTATCAATTCGAACTTTAATTTTATTTTTTCTCAATAATTTCACAAAATATGCTACTTGATCTCTTGTCATTTCTTGAACTTCCCCAATTTTATAAAGGTTACTATAAGCATTAGCATAATCCATCAAATCTTGAGCAGAAGCTTCTGCCATGTTAAGTGCATCAAGTTTAGGACGTCCCAGTTTAGGTAAACAAGTATTATGCACTAGCACCTTACTCGCCGAGACATAATAATTATGATTGCCGCTTGATTCAAGATTATATACCGCTGTGGCTGTGTCAGTCTTGAATTTATGGACTGAATCAATCTTTACTTTCTCGCCACTGAAGCAGAATAAAGAATCTCCGGCTTTCAGCTCCCGAGCCGCCACCCAATCATTATTGACAAAGAACGGATGCTCCAAAGTGCAAGTAACCGAATCACCTGCGAAATGCAATTTAACAAAATCTTTTCATATTTTCTAATTGGGAGAACTATTCTCTACCCAATTTGTTGGCTATTAAAAAAATATTCAAAAATGACATTAGCCTCTATATAAGTCCATCTGCTTTAGCCTCAGAAAGTAATTTTTCTACTTGTTCCTTAACTTCTATTGGAAAATAAACTTCTAATTTATGTTCTTCGCCTTCTTTCCAATCTTCAATAGCATCGCTTAAAACAGATAAATATAGTTTTAAGGAAGCACTACCAATCCTTGGTAGTTCCTCGTGGATTATAACAATATTTTTCTCTTCAATCCATTCAAAATCTGTTAGACACTCATCAAGTGCGTCCCAATTAAACCCAAAATAATCAGGGAATTTTAAGGATACAAATAATATATTTAAAAGTTCTTGTTTAGATACAATGTTTTTATTGATCTTTGCTGTAAAACAATTAGTATTATCAAAATATTTTGTAGTTGAATAATAATCTATCGCCACCTTATCCTCCTATCTTAATAAAAGTACCGTAATGATCAGGTGTGTAATATATTTCACCCTTGCTACCTGTAACTATTCTTTGCAAACCAGCCCCTTTAACTCCCGGTGTAGGAACAACAAATTCTTTATAGTATCCTTTTTCCTTCATTGGTAATAAGCCCTCTTTATTCTTAAAAATACTTCCATCATTTCTATGTGGGAATTTAATACCATTTCTGATTCTTTCTATTGTTTCGGTTATTGCCTTACTTGTACTTTCAGAAAACTTCGGTAAAAGCTTTTTCCCACAATTATGCACCAGCACCTTACTCGCCGAGACATAATAATTATGGTTGCCGCTCGATTCAAGATTATATACTGCTGTGGCGGTGTCAGTCTTGAATTTATTGACAGAATCAATCTTTACTTTCTTGCCACTGAAGCAGAATAAAGAATCTCCGGCTTTTCAACAATACAGTTATAGATTTAGAACTTGGCTAATTGCTTCTTCAACCTGCTCTAAAATTTCAGTATTTACAACACCAATCCTCTTGACAAATCTTTCGACTGAAACGCTACGAATTTGTAAGGCATCGGCTGAAGATGTTTTCGATAGTCCGTTTGAATCATCAGGAAATATTTGCACCATCCACGGAGCTATCGCATACTGTTCTTTCCATTCGGTAATAGGAATAATTACCTTTAACGGTAAAATTCCAAGGTCGTCGTGGCTAATAATTATTGCCGGACGAACTTTTCGGATTTCTGCACCGATGGTTGGATTCAAATTGAGTAGCCAAATTTCACTCCTCTTCATAGAATTCGCCTTCGATACTCGAAAATGCCGTTAGTTCTTTATCGTTCTGATAAAAGTCTTTCATTTTGTCGGCTGCTTCTTTTAAAGAGATTTTTGGCTTTTTCTCCGTTTTAACTAAATCACGAGTATATTTGAAAAGCTCCATCTTATACGGATAGCTTAACTCATTGATTTCATTCTTTAATTGAAAAACTGATTGCATAATTACCTCATTTAATATTTGCTTTCGAGACGTATCCTTTAATGTTTTATTATTGGTAGTATGCTTCAGAAGCAACCCCCAATCATTATTGACAAAGAACGGATGCTCTAAAGTGCAAGTAACCGAATCACCTGCGAAATGCAATTTAACAAAATCTTGGGAATTTCTCACAAAAATATTTGGGACTTCCGCAAGTTCTTCTTCTCCGCTGTCAATATTGTATGTCCATACTTTGTCGCCCGACTTTATATCTTCTATCGGCACTTCTCCATCGGCAGTCAGCACTAAAGTCCCAGCAACGAAACAAGGAGGTACAAGAGAACCTTCTCTTAAACTGGCTTCAGCCAAATTGGTGAGTATGTCACCTTCTCTGAAAATTGTACTACCAATAGCTTCTACTCCACCAGCCAAGGATATAAAACCAAAAGCTCCACGGAATTGAGATTCTCTAAGGGAAACCAATTCATTATCAAAATCTCGTACATTGCCAAAATTAGTAAAATATTGAACACCTATGTAAACTTCTTCAGCCCCACTAAGTCTTAAACCTAGTTTGAATACACCTGAGGCAGCATTATCTATCCAACTACCGGAACCTTTATTTTTATTCTGAGTACCTGTACTAAATGCTCCAAAAAAATTCCTTTCATTCCCCTGCGAAGGTAAAGAAAAATTTTGAGCAGCATTTTTATTCTCGGTAATAGAACGTACTAATGATAGACTTGGAGGAAAATAATTAGAAATCAATGATGGCGTTTGAACATTATTTTCGTATTCAGTCTTATCTTTATCTGGTTTAAGTGGAGTTGACAATCCCCACACATCGGTCATCATAATTGGATTGCCGCCAAATGCGGAGTATGGGCTTTGCCAAGGTTGGAAGATTGGGTCCGGTCGCCACCATCTGCCTAAGTCGGGGTCGTATTCACGGAATAGCGTATAGTAGGCATTGCCTTCTCCGGCTACGTGGTTGTCCTTCATCATCCCGTTATATCCGAACAAATACGGCAACTGCTTAGAATAGCTCAGAGCATCTATCGGCTTGCCGTAAGGATAATAATTATTTACGTTCAGTATATCGGCATTGTATATATCGTCAATACGAGCAACAGTAATATCAGTCGGTATCTTCACATCCGATATTAGCACTCGAAGATTGCCGAGATGGTCGGTCAGT
>CAZIIZ010000254.1:0-5205 GCA_964539225.1 uncultured Hyphomicrobiales bacterium
TAATATCGCAAATAAAAGTTCCTGTGCCGGTCGCTGGGTCGAGAATTTCAACACCTCTATCGTCTAAACATTTGCCAAAGTGTTTATATAATAAATAATCAGTGCTTTCTATCATAAATTTAACTATTTCATTCGGAGTATAAACTACTCCGAGCCTATCGGCTGCTTTAGGATTATAGCTTTTATAAAATGTCTCATATACAATTTTCAAAAACTTTTGCTTTTCGTGGTGATCGGCTATTCCGGCGGCGGCAGCATTTATTACCTCAAAATAATGCTGAATACCGGATAATGCTTGCTTGCGAATATTTCCAACAAAGAATGTGTCTAATACTCTTTCTAGTTCCTTTGCGATATTATTCTCTCTATGGAAATATGGCTCGTCAAATATTCTATTGAAAATATCAGCGGTCAAAATATGCTGAAGCATCATTTCATTTACATCATCTATTGTAATTTCCGGATTGATACTTTTCTGACATATCTCTAAAAAATTCTCTCTCGCTCTGACAAAATATAAATTCGATTTTTGTTCAAGTAGCAATAATCGTAAAGATTCAGTTACTTTCGGAACATCCTGCTTGAATAACTCAATTGCTTTTCTAAAATTCGTTACTTCGGCACGCTCAAAATTAACAAATTGAGTAAGAACTCTATCGAGAGCTTCCGGCACGTTCATCGAAATTCTTAATACTTCATTTCCATTTTGGAAGAGTACGGCTGTATTACTATCTTCGAATAAAATATTGTCTTTCGGATAGCCTTTGGCGAATTTCTTTGATATTTCTTCATCAATATTATCAGACTCATCCTTGCTTTCCCAGTAGCCCCAATCTTGTCGGAGCGAATCTTTCAGAGTTCCGTCGGGGATTACTGTTTTTCCGGAAGGAGCTTTAATTGCAAGCTCTGGAATTAGCATTAATTCTTTCTGCATTGCGTATTGATTTAACAAGGCAAAGAAAGCGTTTCTAATGCTTGATTCGTTTCGACTTCCGCCGAAGTGAATTGTCTTTTCTACCTGACTTAAATATTCTTTTACTATAAATAGCGACATTTGGGTATTGGTATTTTATCTTTAAAATTGAAATTTTAGGAATCGCAATTTAAAGAAATATTCTGATAATTCTAAACTCTAATTTTATTAAATGCCTAAATTATTTATGATAAGTTTAATCAATCCACCATTCTAAAATATTTCCACTTAAATCCCAAATATAGTTTTGAAAATTAAGGAAAAAATTGTAATTTGGATTATTAAAAAAATTAGAAACTTATAGAAATATTACGTTATGGAAAACGAAAATCAAAATAGAGAATTAAGCCCGGAAGTACGCCGAGCTATGGATATAGAACGCAATATGCCGCAAGTGCATACACAGCCGGCTACAGAAGTTACGAGAAAAAATTACTTCGCAAGCGTATATGAGAAAATCAATGATTTCGTAGTGTTCGGTGGCAAAATGCCCAATCCTAGTCCGGCTGTGAACATTCAGACCTTAGACGAATTGATGGATAGAGACAAGCAACGAGAAGCCGACGGATTCCCGAAACGTATCAGACTCGGCAAAATCGCCAAACCCGGCAAAGGCAATCAAAAGCAGATTATACTCGTGCCGACCACTACTGAACCGAAATTCTATCATGACAGTTCTACCACTCAGGAAGAAGAAACTACCGGTGGTAGCGGCGAAGGCGAAGAAGGCGATGTAATCGGCGAACAGCAAGCTCAACCTAAGGAAGGCGAGGGCGAAGGTCAGGGAGCAGGGCAGGGCGGCGAAACAGGCCACGAAGTCGAATCTCAAGCCTACGATTTAGGCAAAGTGCTTACCGAACGTTTTCATCTGCCGAATATTCAGGACAAAGGTAAAAAACGATCGCTCAGTAAATATACTTATGATCTAACAGATACGAATCGTGGATTCGGGCAAGTGCTTGACCATATCCAAACTCTAAAGCGAGTAGTGAAAACAAATATTCTATTGGGAAATATTCCTGAGAATGAACCAATTAGTCCCGAAGATTTAATTGTTTCTCCGCAAGATAATATTTATAGAATACTGTCGCCTGAAAAGGATTTCGAAACTCAAGCCGTAGTGTTTTTCGTGCGAGATTATTCCGGTTCGATGCAGGGCAAACCGACCGAGGTTCTTGCCACTCAGCATTTGTTCATATATAGTTGGCTGATGTATCAATATCAAAATAATGTAGAAACTCGGTTCATATTGCACGACACCTTAGCTAAGGAAGTGCCTGATTTCTACACTTATCATAATTCTAACGTAGCCGGCGGTACGAATGTGCATCCAGCTTTTGAATTAGTGAATAAAATAATCGACGAAGAGCATTTAGCCAAGGATTATAATATTTATGTGTTCTATGGCACCGATGGAGACGATTGGGAAGACGACGGCAAGAAATCATTAGAGGCAATTACTGATATGCTGAAGCATATTAATAGGTTGGGAATAACAATTGCTCAAAATTCTTGGTCGTCCGGCTCGAAAACTACGGTAGAGAAATACATAGAGAAATCTAATTTGCTACGAGATAAAAGCAAATATATCAAGATGGATACTATCAATTCAGCTTCCGCTGATGAAAACAGAATCATCGAGGGCATTAAGAAATTGGTAGAGTAAAATATTAATACTCATCCGATGACTGGCAGTCATCGGATGAGTGCGTCTCAGTTCCTGTTTAATGCTTCTCATTCCCATGCTCTGCGTGGGAATGTCTTCTACTCTTTACAGATGTCCTACACCTCGCAGGTGTAGGACATCTAAAGAATAGTCAGAACCATTGATTAATATGATTAAGAAAAAAAATACATTCTTGAAATCATCTTAATCACTCTAATCAGATAAATCAATGGTTCAGACAGATGGATAAAACCTTCGGAAGGTTTTCAGAGCATCATCAAATGAGTAAATTATGGGATTTATTTATATAGTTAACTGTTAATATTGAAAGGGTTTGTAATGTGTAAAATGTTGAATATTACAATTTTAATGGCTCTGTTCTTGTGCCTGATCTCTTGCAAGGACGATGCAGTTTCACGGTTTAGCGATAATGTTATTAAAGTACAATTATTGGATTCCGCAACTAATAAACCGATAGCCTATAAAGAAGTAGGAGTATATTATGCGTTAGAGAAAACTTCGTCTAATGAAGCATTATACGAATTAGGAGTTCTACCGAACCCGATTTTTTATGATATGAAATTATACTATCATCTGCATTACAGTGCTAAAATCCGCATTACTCTGAATAGTGTGAAGGATTATTCGATTATCAAAGAATTATATAAATCAGATACTTTAGAAATCGGTAACCACACCACAATGTACAACCCGGCAGAATTTGCGAGCGGATTCTATATGCTTCAATATTACATCAACGACACGCTTACGAACACTATGAAAATCCTGATAGCTAAGAACTGCTTTGTAGTGTTAGACGACTATTTGGGTAATATAATTGGCAATCCATATTCGACTTTTGTGAGCGATAAGGACGGAATGATAAATGTCGATATGGATAAATTTAAAGATATAGGCACGCAAATCCAGCGGATTATGGAATCAGGCGATGATAGAGGAGTCTATGAAGTCATTAATGGATTCCATTGCATAACCTCAATTAATACAGGTGATAGAAGTTTAACGTATCGACAAACTGTCAGAACCGCTGAATGCAAAGATAAAAAATTTATATGGAAAATGAAAACCACTGAGTAAAAA
The DNA here is from genome assembly GCA_964539225.1 of uncultured Hyphomicrobiales bacterium. Classification (GTDB taxonomy): domain Bacteria; phylum Bacteroidota; class Ignavibacteria; order Kapaibacteriales; family UBA2268; genus CALLXS01. Next base: position 3,741 of record CAZIIZ010000254.1, read on the forward strand.
GTGCGTTTATTAAGAGAATGCTAAAGATAAGGCTGAATATACAAATATTTAGCCTTAATATTTTTAAATTTCAATAAAATAGATTAAATTTGAAATATTTTATTTTGGATTAAAAATAATTTGCATTCGAAAGGATAATTGCGATGCGAAATGGATTGAAAATATCAATATTTATATTATTATTATGCGTGATTTCTGCTCCGGCGTTCTCACAGAGTAAGCAAGTACGCGAAGCATTGCGTAAAATTGCCTCCGGCAAAATAATGGAAGCTCAAGGTATGCTGTCGGAACTACAAGAAGCTGGAAAAGACGATCCCGCTATAATGTATTTGCAAGGCGTTTTGACTGAAGATGCTTATAAGGCGGTAGGAATATATCGCAAAATTACTACGGATTTCCCCCAAAGCGAATGGGCTGATGATGCCTATTGGAGATTAGTCCAATTCTATGCTGTTAAGGGCGATACGGCTAAAGCTGTAAAAGAATTGGATATATTTAAGGCGAAACATCCGGCTTCAGAATTTCTATCTCCGGCTACTGATATTGTTCGCTCTGCTTTAACATATCATCGTTCGGCGAATAATAATAAAAAGAAACCTACTGAGTCTGCGAAAGCTCCCGAAATCACTCCTGAGAAAAAAGAAGCAATCGCTAAATATAACGAGAAGATAAAAGCGGAGAAATCCGCTAAAACTGAAAAAGCTGTAAAGCCAGAGAAAGTTGAAAAGCCTGACGCAACAGATGATAAACCTGAAGGAAAAATCAAATCCTGGGGTTTGCAAGTCGGAGTGTATTCTACTATTGAAGCTGCGAAAGAAGAAACAGATAAATTCCGCCAGCAAAGACTTCGCAACGAAATAATTGAAAAAGAAATAAACGGCAAGAAAATGTTCGCAGTAATTATTGGCAATTATGCTTCGAAGGAATCTGCTGAAAAAAACAGAGAAATCGTAGAAAAAATCTGCGGTTGCGAAACTATGATTTATGGTAAAAAATAAAATATAATTGAGGAAATTATGAATTTAGACAAATTAAAAGAATTGCCTAAAGCATACTATGTAGTTGCGGTGATGGCAATAATAGTATTCGGAATACTAATATTCGGTGGAGGCAGCGAAGCCCTAAAACCTAAAGATTTGACTACTATTGAATTTAAGCTGACAAATTATGACGAATTAATAGATGAAGATGGACAGAATGAATCCGTTACTCTAAGCAGCGGAGACTTTAAAGCTAAGATTTCTATAGACCCTGTGGATATTAATAATTATGACGCTTTTATCGTTGCATTGAAAGACGGCAATCCCGAAGTAAAAGCCAAAATTATGACTAAGGATAAAGATTTGCCCAAACAAGATGAAATAATTCAGGCTTATCAGATAGAAGTTAATGGTGCGAGTTTTTCAACGTAACCCTCGCGGCGCAACATCAGGATATGCTAATTCCAATGCCTGACGGGCCTTAT
>CAZIIZ010000255.1:0-5130 GCA_964539225.1 uncultured Hyphomicrobiales bacterium
GGTATTCTGATACGATTTGCGGCAACTAATACCGGCAAGGAAGTAACCCCTACTTTTCCGGGTAGATATTCTTTGGTGTGGAAAGTTCGAGATCATAGATCATCATTGGATAGCGAATGGGTGATGCCATTTAATTTCAATTTTCATGCTCAGGCGGGCAATGCATTCCATCAATTTACTATGCCCGGTCGTCCGGTTTCTCATTCGTGCATACGTCAGTTTGCAAGCGATGCGGAGTGGTTATATAAATGGGGCGATAGAGCGAGATGGGACACCGCTGGAGTGAAAACTAAAGTTGGTACAACCGTCATTATACTCGATGCTTTCGATTTTTCTCGCAAGAAATTCGGACCTTGGCTCGATTTAGCCTCCAATAAATCAGCTCAAATACAATTGCCCAAAGATCCGATGAATTACGAAGTAGCGTTGATTCCAATTTGTCAAATCCCGCCCGGAGCGAGTGCGACATTGGGCGATATGACTCGTTATATTCATGCTGAAGATACTCTAAGAGCTAGAGGCATAATTCGACCAAACGTTGTATTGAATCAAACTAAAAATTTCAACGTACTTAGAAGAAAACGCCAGGCAGAAAAGAAACGTAATGCAGAATCGAAGGCGGATTCTTCTGCTCAAATGTAATTTCTAATCATTTATAAAATATTATGCTAAACACACAATCGGTAATAGAAATAGGCAGAGCGGTATTTCAAAATGAAATTTCTGCTTTGCAAGCGGCAATGGAAATCATTGACGAGAAATTTAATAATGCTGCCAAAGCAATTGCCAAGTCCGACAAAATTATTATCAGCGGCGTTGGCAAAAGCGGATTAATCGGGAAAAAGATAGCCGCCACTTTCTCAAGCATAGGCAAGCCTGCTTACTTTATGCACCCGGTCGATGCTTTGCACGGCGATATTGGTATCATCCAAGCGGGCGATACCGTAATTCTATTATCCAAAAGCGGTTCGACCGACGAAATAGTTCGATTGATGCCGTATATCAAATCTCGTTCGGCATTTACCATAGCTTTAGTGTCCGATACGGATTCTTACCTTGCTATCAACTCTGATATTTGCCTATACTTACCAATCGAATCAGAAGCCTGTCCGCTTAACATAGTGCCGACCAGTTCGACTACATCCGCATTGGCTATGGGCGATGCTTTAGCAGTAGCAGTGATGAATATTCAGAATATTACTCTCGAAGACTTCTCTATGCAACATCCGCTGGGACAAATCGGCAGAAACATTACTCTAAAAGTAAAAGATATAATGCACTCAGGCGATAAAATTCCGAAAGTATTAAGCGGTAGCAGTTTCAAAAATGCTATTATTACTATGAGCGATAAAAAGCTCGGATGCGTTTGCATCTGCGATGAGAATGATGTCTTGTGCGGATTAATTACAGATGGAGACGTTCGCCGTACATTGCAAAAATATGATAATATCGGAGAATTAAAAGTAGAAGATATTATGACTCTATCGCCGTCGTTCATTACTTCTGAGTTATTCCTCGGCGAGGCTCTCGCCGTAATGAGCAATCGAGATAGTCAAATCAGCGTTTTGCCGGTATTAGACAATACTCATAAAGTACTCGGAGTGATTCGGGTGCATGATATAGTTCGCAGCGGAATATAGAAGTTTATCGAAGTTTTAGACCTTCCGAAGGCTTTTTAGATTCCGGTATTTAGCTACGCTGAATCATAAGAATGATTTGCTTGAAGACTCGTTCCACAGCAAATCTTTCAATTTATCATTGTATAAATATCTTCGTCTAAAACTATTACATCAATTCCTTGTTTGTCGGCTTTAGCTTTTAGCGTTCTACTATCAATAGTTAAAACTGGTAAACAGATTTCCTTAGCTAATTTAATTAGTTCGCTGTCGATAAATCCAATTTCTTGAATCAGTGGCAGACTACTTCCGTCGTGATACAAATCAAGCACCCGAATAAACTGTTCATTAATGTTTTTAGCTTCAAGATACTCTATTGATATAGTCCAAAATTCATTTTGGTTGATATAATTATTCTTAAATTTGGAACGGGACAATCCAATCAATTCGACAATAGCATGCGGAGTAGTATAGAAATTAGATATTCTGCGGAAATACTCTTGAATTCGAAAAGGACTGATTCCTTTTTTATTGAAATTATCCCATATTTCAGCTAAATAGGATTCCTTTCTTTCAATATTACGAACAGATAAATAGTTCGCAGTCAATGCTATTAGCAATGGACCGGAATCAATTATGAGCGAATCATTTCTATTATTTTTAAGCGACTTGCTCATTTAGCATTACAATAGGTTGGTCTGCTTCTTCGGACAGATTAAATCTCACTTCTTTCAACTCTTTGATAGTTTGCTTGATTATTTCGGTAAATGCTATTTGAGACTGTTTGCAATCAGCGTATAGAATTGCGAAGTCTTCAGAATTAAGCAACTGCTTAAACTCTTGTATGTTTTCGTTCCATATAGGACTTAGGCTATATTCGGGTTCAAGCTCATCGAAACCGTTAATTAAATACTCAGCAATGAAGCGATAACTATTTTCATTCCTTAGTGTCTTTAATTTACTTTCAGAAATAGTCGTATTATTTGAATAATTATCAACTCCATTATTGTAAATTGCCATAAGTTTATTTGAAGATTTCAGAGCGATATATAGCTGATTAGTTTTTGATTCTAAATCGTCGAACAATTTATCATACTTCGCAATAATTTCAATAAGATTGGGGTAATGACGCAGAATTTGCTCAAAATTGTCCTTATATCTATGTTCGCAAAATGCAGCTATTGGTTTCAATTCCTCGAACGTATTCATAAATCCACGCCAAGTTGAGTTGCATTTATTCAATACGTAAAGTTCATTATCTAAACCGGAGATAATCGGGTTTAAAACGGTATCGAACCATACTCTAACTATATTGGGCGAAGTTATCTTAGTCATTATCTTTTCCTTATATCTTTCTATTACAATAATATACTTAGACGAAAATATTTATTTTGTATTATTTCCTGATTTTATTTTTCAATTCATCCTTGTTTCTATGTAGCATCCTAAGGCAATTGGAGCAGACTGGGATTAGGATAATGCATTTCTAATCTACAAACATATTTAATAACCAATTCTTGAATATTTGAGCTGTTTCAGTATTTGGTTTTAGCACTTGCTTAGTGATGGATTGACCGATAGGGCATCCGGGTTCATCTTGCCAAGCGAGATAAGAATGAACTATTGCTTTACTAATATGAACATCCTTGAAGTCTCCGAGTTTTTTGGCTTTTGCCTCGATTGAAGTTGCTTTAGCATAATCAATAGCTTTCGTATCAATTAGACCAATGATAAAATCTTCAATTCTACCATAATCTTGATTATTTGGCATTATCCAAACGCCAATTCTGCAATTATCTGAATGAATAATTGCACCGTTAGTATAATAAATATTTTCAGTAATTATATCGTTTCTATTTAGAATCGCCTCTACGCTTTGTTTCCGTTGTTCAAAGCCTTTCTCGTCTGCGTCTAATACAATCGCAATTTTATTAATCGGCACGGATGAATTTATATACGCATCTAACTTTTTCAAGACCTTAGAATCAGAATCGCAATTTTCAATTTTAAATACTTTCGGTATTTGTTGAACTCCACAAAAAGCAGAAATAATATGCAAATCGTTAGTTCCCTCGACAAGTAGCAGATTGTTCTCACCCATATTATCGTACCTCTACTTCTGATTCTATAGAATCTCTCAACAATTCTAAAGTGTATTCTTTCGCTTTTACGTCTGTACCTTTGCGTTCCATTCTGACAAAAGAACCTAAATTCGGGTTTTTGTCCCATATTTTTTCAAAGGCAGAAACAGCGTCTTTGTTATGCGAAGAAGCAAATACTTGAATATTTAATCTGTCGGCTAATTTGAAAATAATTTCCCACAACTGAGGATGAACAGACCAATGCAGACCATTATCAATTTCGTCTATTAACAAATAGCCGTCTTTCGCATTCACCAAAGCTAAAATTATGTGGAATAAACGTAAAACTCCATCGCCCATACTTTTTAGTGGAAGTCTTTCGTTATTTGAGTAGCTGATTATGGGTATTCTTTTAATGGTCGGTTCTGAACCATTCAGTTTATTAGGAGTATAATTTACTAAAGCTAACTTTTTAATATTGCCGTCGATTAATTGTAAACACTTGACTACTTCATCTTCTAAATCAGTAAGATTTATATTATCCCAATAAGTTGAAATTTCATCTTCGCTAAGTCCGTCGGTTGAGACGATATTAAGATTTGCAGAATTTGAAACACTTTGTATTCTATTGTTTTTCGAGTCATCAGATAATGACATTAGAAACTGCTTTTTCTGGTCAATTTCTAACTCTAAAGCGAAATCAACATCTGAATACAAATCTAATTTTCCGATTTCGCTTTCGGGAATAGGAACTTGTTGTTTACGTCCGCTATCATAGATAAGAGTTTCATACAGTCTATGAGTAATTTTTATAGTTTGATTATCGTCTATAAGCGAACCAATTTTTATTGCTCCTGTGTCATTATCAGGGAAATGATAGCCCCAAAAAAGATGTCTAAACGCAGATTCTTGTTTGGACAGAGCGAGATTAATATCAAATTGCGATTCCTTCCAAAACTCAGATCTTGAAGATACCAACTTGTGCAATACTAAAGGATTAGCTTTAGAAAAATAAACCTGCAGAGCTTCTAAAAAGCAACTCTTGCCGGAGCTGTTTTTGCCGACTATCAGATTCACTTTATTCAGTCGCTTAACCTGAATATTTTTGAATGCTCTGAAATTCTCTATTTTGATGTTGTGTATCATATTTGGCTATAATCTTATTTGATAAATCTGTTTGCGTTTAGACGAAAATATTAATTATGTATTATTTCCTAATCAAATCTTTGATTTAATAACTGCATAAGTCTGAATATATGGAGCAAATACATCCTTACCTCAAAGTCTCGTTTGTGAATTCTAAAATTTGCTTGTATTAATTCCGCAATTTCTAAAATTCTCCAAAAGTACCTTATGAATATCATCATCTTTATAATAACTAACTCAACTTTCCGAGTTGTTTTAAGCTCTTTATTTATGCAGCGTTTAGTGTT
>CAZIIZ010000256.1:0-5129 GCA_964539225.1 uncultured Hyphomicrobiales bacterium
ACTGACTGGTAACCATTCGCAACATCTTAGAAACTCCTCAGTATGCGAACGAATCACCTTGTATAAATTAGTCAAGTCCGAATTAATATCATTAATAATCTCTACTTTGGATTCCGGCTTTCTGAAGAATACCCACGCCGCACCGCAAAACGGCTCTATATAACAAGTGTGTGGTGGGATTTTTGAAATAATTTGCTTCGATAAACGGCTTTTGCCGCCTAAGTAACTTAAAATACTATCCATAACTTTCGCCTCCATGCGAAATTTTATTTATTGAAAATTGTGGGCTTCCTGCCCTAATTATGATTTATTTATTGTTCTTACTCGTGAGGATTCTTGATTTTTTGCTCTATCTAATAAGATAAGCAATTCTGCACCTGAAATCTTAGCTATCAAAGTCTCCCGGTTGGCTCCCATCACCGAGGCTATCATATTCGCAGTTTCATTCCTTTGACGCTCAAGCACATCGCTTAGAGTGGCTTGGAATTGGTCATCTCTTAACAATACTTCTTTATTCTCGCCTCCTAAACGCCCACCGTCTCCGGCTATGAACATCGTCGGTTCGTTTATATAACCAGCTCCTGTAGGAAAAGAAGTAAGTGTATTGATTGCAGGGTTAAGCAAAGCATTCATTCCTGTTGTTAGAAGCCCAATTGCCCCTGCTTCTACGGCAGGTGCAAACGGTCCAGCTAACGCCGCAAGGTCAGTATAAAATGGTGATTTTAAGACTATGTCAATTATCTTGGCTGTTGCCAATCTTTTTAAATAGCCTCCAATGTCAGCCATCTGCTTTTTCAATGCCTTTTTAACTCCTGCACTATCGCCACCTAAAGCACTTGCAAGTGCTTCATTTGCACCAAGCCCTAAATCGGTCATTGCAGATTTGAGAATATCGCCTTTGCTCGAAATTTCCTTAGCCGTAGCGTCTATTTGCTTCTGAAGCTCTAATGCTTTTTCTGTATCGCCGGACTGTTTAGCAAGCTCCAATTCTTTTTGCAACTGAGCCTGTTTTATCTGTAATTCTTCCTTGGCTATCTGCTCGTCAAAAGCTCTCTTTTCGCCTGCTAAATTCGCCGCCAATACCATCTGCTGACTTGCGTATTCTCTCTCGGCTTGAGCTTTCAAGTCGCCGAATTTGCGAGTAATTATTTCTTTTGCTCGCTCATTGTCTCCGACTCTTGCGATTTCAGCGTTCATCTGTTTGTCCAGAGCATCAAGCCTACTCGACTTCGATGCCTCTATTCCGGCAGTTGCCGCCTCGCTCATTGTACTGTAAACCGTCTCAAATGCTTGCCGGGCAATTGCTTGTTTTGCCGCCGTATCGGCTATATTTTTTTCGTTTTCTTCCTGAAGGAGTAATATCCGTTTATCGGAATATTTCTTATTCATCGCAAGTTTTTCTTCGTTTAAGGCAATTTCCTTTTGCTCTAATTCTATTAATTGCTTCTGAATATCAAGTTTTTCGGTTTCTTTTGCGGATGTAAGTTTCTTAGTTAATTCGTCTCGCTTTTTGGCTATTCCGTCAAATTGAGTACTGTATAATTTGGCAATATCTCCCAAATCAACGGCAGTTACTTTTTGTTCTATTTTTACTTCGAGCTTCTTTTTGTCCAGGGCGAATTGAGCGTCCGAAAGTTCAGTTCCGAGCTTGGACAAATCCACTTTTGGGGAGATTGTACCTTCTAACGTTATCAATTGGTCATCAAATTTCAGCAATTCAGAATTAATTATATTCACTGCGTCAGGTTTTAGTTTCGCATTCAATACTACCGAGCCATCACTCATTACTTCTTTAATTAATCCCTTTGCTTTGTAAGCATCTATATAAGCCTGTTTTTGGTCTCGAATTGTCTGTAAATTACTAACCTCGATAATATGTTCCTCGTCGGCAGTTAATTTGCGTTTTTCTCGCAAAGCATTGCTTTTAATGGTTTGAATATAGTACTGATTCTCATTAGCTAATTTGGCTTCGGCAGTTTTAAAAGTAGCTTGAGCCAGTTCCAAAGCTGTTTTTCCTTTTTCTACTTTTTCGCCATCTAATTTTTCTAAGTTTTCTTGAGCTTTTTCCATCTGCTTTTTAGTCTTTACTTCTTCTTTTAGGCTCGCAAGAGTATTCGATTTGTTTTTCTGCAACTCGTCTAACTTTTGCTTTTCTTCGGCTGTTAGACTCTTCTTTTGCTTCATCTGATTGATTTCTTTTTCGGTCTGAAGATAAACAGATTTTTGAGTAGAAATATTTGATTCAGCCGCACTTTTCGCATCATTCCACTTCTTAGCAATATCAGCCACCGCCTCGGCTTGAGCCTTAGCGACTACTACCGAATCCTTTTGAGCCGCTACCATCTGCTTAACTTCTTCCGGAGATTTATGCAAAGTATCGGCTATCTTTTGATACATAGCATCGGTATCTTTGCCTTTTGCTGATTGTACGGCTAAGTTGCTAATCATTGCATCTTGCACTTCCTGCACGCTTTTTTTGCTCTTTTGAGCTACAGCCTCAACTGTTGTATTATAGCCTTCGTTAGTAGCTATATTATTGATAGCATCGTTCATTATATCAGTCGATTGCTTCGCCGCTAAATCTGCTTTCTCTGTAGCTGATTGTGCCATTTTATCCACGCCAGCCATTACCGCCTTTTTCTGTGCTGCATCCATATCGTCCCAGCCGTCGGAATTTACTAACGCCATTTTTAAGTCGTATGCCGATTGTTTCACTTCGCCCGAATTTTTCGCACCATTCATAGCGTTTGCGTATTGCTCGACTAATCTATTCTGAAGCTGATTATCTGTACTTTTTCCAATATCCTCTTCGGCTACTCGAATATTTAATGTCTTTTCCTGAAGTTGTAAGCCATTCGCTTTGTTCTGGAATGATTCTAATTCTGTAGCCAATTTGCCTAATTCCTCTTTATTCTCCCCGGCTTTGCTTTTGAGTTTTCCGAGTGAAGTATTAAAGTCATCGTTCGCCTTAATTGTGCCGGGATACGCCTCGGCTAATTTTAGTTGAATATCTTTAAATTGTTCCTCTTCTTGAGCCGTGCGATTGGTTTTACTGCCTAATTCTTCATAAGACTTTATCAAGTCTTGGTTGGATTTCACAGCTTCTTGTTTAGATTTATTAGCGTCCATCTGCGATTTTATCGCTTCTTGATTTGCTTTGTTATTATCCAATTGCTCTACCGTAGATTCGCTCAACGCATCGGCTAAAGCGATTACCAACCCTATTACCCCTACCAAAACCGCCGCTCCTATTATGTAAGGATTTAGCAGAGCCGCCGCATTGAATGAATATTGTGCTACCGTTGCACCTTCCGTAGCCGCTACTTGTACGAACAATCCCGGTATCAATTTGCCTAATATCGCTTTTCCTGCACTTATTGCCGATTCCGCCACGCCTCCAAAAGTGTCCTTCAAAAGATTTATTCCGGGAGCTACCTGAGCTATCGGTGTCAATATACCGCTCATTGCTCCGGCTACTGGTCCGGCTAATTCAGAAGTTTTGGTTATCAATAAGTCAAATTCTCTTTGCAAGCTATCGAATACCGTTGTATTTCCTGCCGCATTTCGTACCGCATCGCCTGCCGCTTTGGCTTGTGCAGAAATAGCGTCCACGTCTATCTGTTGGCTAAAAATCTTGCCGAAATTCATTCCGCCAATATCTTCAGCCATTGTGCCGGATAATGCAGTATTGAATTGATCTCTTAATGATGCAGAAATTTGCTTATTAGAGAATGCCTTTTCTATCTCGGAAGTTGAACGCTGCAACATCTCTTTTACCGATATTTGCCCGGAGCTTGCCAACTGCTGAATCCCTTGGATTGTTGCGGTTATTGGTGATTTTATAGCCGCAAGTGCTGTAGTTGTGTCTCCGGCATTCAGTCGTATCTGAGTTTCTTTTATCGCATCGCCGAGTTTATCAGTGTCTCGTATTCCGAGCTGTATTCCGCTTGTAAGAATACCTGTGAATTCTTCCGCACCGAATCCGGCAGCTTTTACCAATTGTGTATATTCGTCCAAAGAATCAAGCATATCGTCCGCTTTGCTACCGCCTTTCTGCATCGCAAATGCTATCAAGTCCCCGGCTTTCTGTCCGTCTAATCCGAATTGGGCGATAAATGTTCTTGAGCCGGCTATCACTTCATTAATATCTTTGTCGAACACTTTAGCGATTCCCTGTGCCGACATTACAAATTTCTCTATTTCTGCTTGCGGTAGGAACTGCCCAAGCATCTGCTTTGCTGTTCCCATTGCTTTAATCGCATCTGCTACCGATTCGCCAACTCCGGAACGGAAGGCATTTTCGGCTGATATTTTCAAAGCGTCCATTTCTTCAGCACTCGCTCCGGTCTGTGCCGCCACTTCTACCATAGCATCCCGAACCGCAAGCCCTTTTTCTGCAAACTGTCCCATTGAATCAGCAAATTGACTAACCGCTTCGAATTTCGCCATTACTTCCATCATACTGCTTGATTGCTCCGCTATTCCATCGCCTACACTATTTGCCGCCTCCGCCATCGCACCAAGTGCCGACTTAGTTTCTTCGATTTGAGCCTCTAAGTCCTTGTATGAATCAGAGCCGGATTGCCCAGTTAGCTTCATCTGAGCGAGAGCGGATTTTTGTACATCTAGTAGTTTCTCGGTTTCGGCTTTGGCTTTCTTAAATTCAGCCGCAAGCGAATCAAGATTTATATCTACATTCTCATTCTGAATTTTATCAATCGCATCGTAGAGATCATTAATTACTTTATCAGCATTCTCAGCATTCACATCTAAATCAATTGCATCGCTCATAGCATCCTCAAGATGCTGATAATTCTTCATTATTACGTCCAAAGCATTGTCGATTTGTTCAGTATCAATTTCTGCATCAAACTTCAAATCGCCCAATTTGCCCAATTGTGCGACTAATTCATCTCTATTTATCTGAGGATTTATTTTTATATTTAGTGTCGTTGCCATTTATCGCCTCATTGTTATTAGAATCTATATCCGCCATCATTTACCATCGAAACTTCTGTTGCAAGAAGATTTCTCCCACGCTTAATCATATTTCGCTCATGAAGCAATTCAAACGCACTAACAAGGGAGTCCGGGGCATCATCTTTTTTCTTCGCTTTTTTACCTCTGAA
>CAZIIZ010000257.1:0-5119 GCA_964539225.1 uncultured Hyphomicrobiales bacterium
ATTTGTCCAACGAAGCATCATTGAATTTTGAGTAACGCTTGAGAATATAATATTCTTAGCTTGAACAGTAGGAGCTGCTAAATCTAAGATATGAACATTGTAAGATTCTGATTTAAAGCATTGATTTGTATTTGTTTTAGTCAAAGTAACGACACCAGTACCAGCTGCACCCCAAGCTACATTAACTGTAGCAGAGCTATTTAAGCCGACAATAGAACCGCCAGTAACTGACCATAAGTAAGTCATCCCTGATTCAGCATTAGCTGAATAAGTCTCTGTTTCAAATTTCAATACAGTTGCTGGACCAGAAATTGTTACAACCGGTTTCGGAGAAACTGTAATAATTGCATTGTTAGTCATTATTGTTTCGCATTCGTCTTTAGAACCGATAATTGTATATGTACCGGCTTCTGTGAACGGACCGAAAGTCATAGCATTTCCTGTACCAACAGTAGCACTACCAATATTTGCATCATTTATTTTTACTTGATAAGTAACATTAGTCTGAGAACCGCTTAAATTAAGCATCAAACCATCATTACCAGCACAAACTAATCCACCACCGCTGACAGTATAAGCTGACGGAGGAGCATCAATTCTCAAGTTTACAGATCCTGTCATATTGCGAGAGCAGCCATTTTTATGTGCTACTACGCTATAAAGACCTGCGGTGTTAAATAAACCAAATTGTATAGTTTGACCGTTACCCATAAATGGATTGCCTGGAATTTCTAAAACTGTATTGTTATACATTAATGTGTATGTTGTACCTACTTCAGAACCGTTTAACAACAAATCAAGACCTGTTGAAGAACAGCTTGTGCTACCAGCAGCAGAGAAAGTAAATAACTGTGGTAATGGTTTTACGATTACTTGAACAGAACTGTTCATTGTAATTTGGCAACCATTTTTCATAGCTAATACTGTGAATGTACCGGCTGTATTATCAGCACCAAGTACTAATTCAGACCCAGTTCCTGGAAGTGGAGTGCCAACTGCTTGACCATTTTTCAACAATTGATAAGCTGCACCAAGTTCTGAACCGCTTAAAGTAATGTTTACTACATTATCATTTTGGCAAATTGTGCCGCCACCATTTACAGTAAACACTTCTGGAGTTGGTTTAGTAGTAATTGTGATTGTATTGTCCATAGTACGAGTACAGCCATTTTTATTAGCGAATACTGAATATACACCAACTTGAGGTGCATTAATAGCAGTAAAGCTAATAGCCGCACCATTACCTACTATAGGAGTAAGTATTGTATTTTCGCCATTAAATAGAGTATAAGTAACGCCTAATTCAGAAGTAGCCAAACCAAATACTAATTCGCCATTTTGGCAAATTTCTAATCCGGCATTTGCTGAGTTATTAGCCACTAAAACGTTGTTTAATGGAAGTGGTTTAACTGTTACGTTGATACTGCCCGGCATAGTCAAAGAGCAAGAGCCTTTGAATGCTGTTACAGTATATGAACCAGAAAGATTAATGATTGGGAAAGTAAATGCAGTACCAGTACCATCAACTCTTGCACCTAAGCGCTGAGAATTTTTAAATAATTGATATTGAGTACCAACTTCAGAACCAGATAAACCGATTGTACCGCTAACGCATACAGAAGTTTCACCAACTAAGCTATAAGCTGTAGGTAGTGGAGTAACTGAAATTGTAGCAGAACCAGTCATTTGATTTTGACAAGTACCAATTGTACCAACTACTGTATAAGTACCAGGAGCTGTAAATGTTCCGAAAGTAATTGCAGAACCTGTACCAAGTACCGAAGTAAGTCCTGAAATTGCTTCACCATTAAGTAATAATGAATATGAAATTGTAGCTTCAGAATTATCTAATCCGATTTCTTTAGCTTGTGCGTAATTAACGCAGTATTCACCGCCACCAGTTACATTAAATGCTGTAGCCGAAGGCAATGCAGTAATTACTGCTGTACCTGTCATGGTATTAGTACATGCAGTTAGTACATTAGTAGCAAGTACAGAATATGTACCAATTGCTGTATTATTACGGAACGTCAATGCTGCACCTGTACCAATTTGCGGTTGACCAACCGGAGTAGTACCGAACAATAATTGATAAGATATGCCTTGTTGAGATTGTGCTAAAGTGAAATTCACTCCAACTGTCGCATTCGGACATAATGAATCTCTACCTGTTAAAGCGTAAGCGACAGGAGAGGCATTAAATACCAAAGTGGTCGTATTGAAAGTAACATCAGTAAACAACCCAGTTACTTTCGCTTGATATGTTTCTGTTGTTGCAGGGATATCTGTATATACAACAGGTAATATAGCGGAGTTAACCCCCATATCGGCTGCATCTCTGCCGTTTATTTTTGACCATGAGTATTGTAAGTTATTGCCATTTACTGTTCTTACTATTCCATCATCAAAAGCTGAATAAGTAAGTGTACCAGTTGGAATCTGAATTGTATTGCTTTGACCAACTACAACGCAAGCATTTTGTGTCGCATTTGGTTGAGTATTAACAGTAAATGTAGCTAAAGCTTCATCTACACCCATTTGAGTCATTTGAGAAGTTCTGCGTGGTCTGCCGTCCATATCTTTCAGCACATCTGCTAAAGCAGGACATAATAAATTACGATTAAATGCAGAAGCACCGCTCAAATGTAAATCATTATTAGCTAAGAAACTAACAGGAGTATTTACTGAGTTTACATCAGCAGGAACTGCTCTTTTCCAATATGCGAGAGTATTAGTATCAGCACCATAATAAGCTAAAACGCCTCTTGGCCCCTCTACAGTATAATCATTATAATTAATAGTAGTGAATGCATACGCTGCTGGGACATAAATAGCCCAAGATCTCGAAGTATTAGCAGCATTAGTTAAAGCATTTCTGAAGATGTTATTTTGAACATCTAATAATGTTGGTACACTTGCTCCAGTAGTAGTAATTGCGAAACAAGCTGATGCAGCTGTACCTGAACCGGAATATTCCCCGGTAAAGTTAATAGTGTTATTATACACTTTAATACCAGCACCACCATTTAATCGAATACCAAAAGCACTATATTGAGTAGATAATCCATCACCATCGACAATAAAATCAGAAATTCTATTACCAATAATTTTGATATTACTAACTCCTGTATTTGATGAAATATTTACACCATAAGCTCCCCAGCCACTGGTATTGTAATTTTTCAAATCAGTAATTACGTTGTTATTTATTGATGAATTTGTTACTCCAGAACCCAAATCAATAGCTGCGATATCAGATATTGACATAGTACCTGTTGAGCCTAATCCATTAAATGTATTATTTTCAACAGTTGCATTATTCACGTAGCCTAATTTTAAACCGAATCTACGTAATCTGTTAGCTTCAGTTGGATTACCAAAGATATTATCAGTAATTGTAACGTTATTAATAGCTGTACCGCCGACGATATTGATACCATTAGAGATTCTATCAAATACGTTATTAGTAATTACTAAATCAGAATGTGCATTACCGGTAAAATTAATACCGAATACAGATACTGTGTTAGTAGTTTCACTACCTTTGAAATTAATATATTTAATTGTAGCAATATTTGTACTGCCATAATTAGCAGTATAAGGGAATGCTAAATTAGATCCTTCTGCATTGTTAACAATTGTTAAACCATTTGCAGTACCAGTTTTATCAACTCTACCGTCGATAATTACTCTGTCTGTACCAGCGAATGTGATAACACCGTTTGAAGTAGTATTACCAGTAATTGTTCTTGCAGCACCTGTAGGATAAATAGTAATAGAATACAATCCGCCTACATTTTGAACTGGACCGAAAATTGGTAACTGAGCATCTGTGAATGTTTGATTTCCGGCTATAGCAAATTCAATATTTGCATTTATGCCGAGAGTATTCAACTCATTTGCAGCTTCTACTAAAGTAGGATACCAACGAGTTGGTAGTTGTGTTCCGCCGATAGTATAAATACCGCTCATCGGAGATTTTAGCAAACGAGATCCAGATGGATTACCATTCGTAAACAATCTTTCGATAGAAGTAGTTGCTCTTGTTAAAGTAAACGCATCTAATTTCGCATCAATTAAATGTGATTCAATAGCACTTGCAGCTACATCATAAGTAAGAGCGAAATAAGTATCACCTTCACCAAGAGCCGAAGGAGTAGTTAAAGTAATTGTATTTTGTCCGGCAGTAATATTAGCTAATGTTCCTACCGATACTGCTGTTTCCGGATTAAATGTTGTATTTGCACCTAAATTCCACAATTTAGCATTGTGAATATCTGCTATATTTGTAGTATTTTCTGGTGTAAATTTGAATGAAGTAAGAGTCAACGGACTATTAGAGAATACTGTTGATACTTTAAAAGCTCCAACTAATGCATTACTAGCACCAATTGTAGCATTAGATGAATCAACCGTTAGTACAGTATTTGAAGAATATGCCATGTAAGCATCTTCATCTGTTGCAAATTTAATATCATCAACATAAATATTATTAACATAATCTCCATAACCCTCTAATATTAGATAGTTTGAAGCACTAGGTACATAGGTAGCAGGTATTTCAAAAGTATATTGATACCATCCGGCAACTGCTGGAGAAATTATTGGAGCAGTAGTTAACTGTGCCGGAATCTCTGTTACCGGAGTTCTATCTGTTGTACTCAACAAAGTAGCACCAGTAACACTTGCTGATGTATTTAATTTTACAGATACTTTCGTTGTTCCTGTTGTACCAGTACGATATATCCACATTGATACAGTTAAAGGTAGTTCAGTATTTGACAAACTAAAAGCTGGAGAATATAAGTATCTGTTTTCCAAATTTACCCAATACCCATATAATTCAGCCATACCAGAGCCTGAATGAGGAGTACAAGTAGTAGCATTATTGCGTCCAACTGAACGCATATACCAAGGATATGTTCCAGACGGCACAGTCCATCCTAACCATGGGAAATTCGCTAAACTACTTGAGAACGCATCGGCGTTAAATTTACCATCAAATTTTAATCTATTAACGTAGCTGAAACCGTCTGGAGCTACAGGAGCAGCAATTTTATTTACTGCTGGAGCATCGCTTAAGTATAAGCCAGTAATTTCTGCGTCAAGAAGTGCATCT
>CAZIIZ010000258.1:0-351 GCA_964539225.1 uncultured Hyphomicrobiales bacterium
GTTCAGACAATCTTTAACCACGTAGTGGTTTACGGTTTGTAGTAATTATTTGATTGTTTTCCTATAGCTCTGTAGGAACATTTCGTTAAAATGGGTCGCAGCTACGATGCTATTTTTTCTTTACACTAAATTTTTCTACAAACAGTAAGCGACTACGTCGCTGAAGATTATCATTGAATTCTTCATAATCATCTTAATCAAATTAATCAGCTTAATCAACAGTTAAGACTATATTACTTACAAACCTTCGGACAGGTTAAGAAACTGTCCGAAGGTAGAATCGACTCTTCACCTTCCGCAGGTTTCTTAACCCTGCGGAAGGTTTACAAAAATCACAGTTCAGACAATCTT
>CAZIIZ010000258.1:451-5114 GCA_964539225.1 uncultured Hyphomicrobiales bacterium
TAACCACGTAGTGGTTTACGGTTTGTAGTAATTATTTGATTGTTTTCCTATAGCTTCGTATGAACATTTCGTTAAAATGGGTCGCATCTACGATGCTATTTTTCCTTTACTCTAAATTTTTCTACAAACAGTAAGCGACTACGTCGCTGAAGATTTTCATTGAATTCTTCATAATCATCTTAATCACATTAATCAGATAAATCAGCGGTTCAGACAATCTTTAACCACGTAGTGGTTTACGGTTTGTAGTAATTATTTGATTGTTTTCCTATAGCTCTGTAGGAACATTTCGTTAAAATGGGTCGCAGCTACGATGCTATTTTTTCTTTACACTAAATTTTTCTACAAACAGTAAGCGACTACGTCGCTGAAGATAGATTTTTAGAGAAGATTGACTGAACCGCTGATTTGTGTGATTGCAGATGATTAATAAAATAATCAGCAACTTTATTCGCACCTAATCGTACTATCAAGCGAAACAAATTTTGAGTTTATATGGGGTACAAATAGTTTGAAAAATGCAAGACATAATAATCTAATCGTCAAAGGATTAGCTCTCGGATTCGCAGTTTCATCGTTGGTTCTTTCTCCTTCATCGAAAGCAGAAGAAGGAATGTGGACTTACGATAATGCACCTAAAAAGCAATTAATGCAAAAATACAAATTCGATTTATCCGACAAATGGCTCGAGCATATTCGCCTGTCCAGCGTTCGATTCCAAGACGGCGGTTCCGGTTCATTTATTAGTCCTGACGGCTTAGTAATCACTAATCACCACGTTGCAGTCGGTCAGATTCAGAAAATGTCTGAGCAAGGTCGGGACTTAGTAACTGATGGATATTATGCTAAGGACAACGCTTCCGAAATTAAATGTAAAGATTCAGAATTGAACGTCTTGATTGATATGGAAAACGTTACCGATAAAATAAGAGCCGCAGCCAAAGGCAAATCCGGCAAAGATGCCATCACTGCTCGCGACAATGAATCTGCAAAATTGGAGCAAGAAGTATCGGAGAAATTGGGCTTAAAAGGCGAAATCGTGTCGCTATACAATGGCGGCGAATATTGGCTATACAAATATAAAAAGTACGATGACGTTCGCTTAGTGTTCGCTCCCGAACGCCAAGCTGCATACTTCGGTGGAGATTACGACAACTTCTGTTTCCCTCGTTGGGATTTAGACATCACTATTTTCAGAGTTTACGAAAATGGCAAACCTATCCAAAGCCAAAATTATTTAAAATGGAATGCTAATCCGATAGCGGAAAATGAATTAGTGTTTATGTCCGGTCATCCGGGTTCTACAGATAGACTTCTGACTATGGCTCAATTAGTAAATATGAAGGACATAATCGAGCCATTGCATTTGAAAATGATTGAAAACAGAATTGATATTTTACGTGAATATTCTAAATTAGGTGCTGAACAAGAACGCCGTGCATTAATCAGTATTTTCGGTTTAGAAAATAGCAAAAAAGCTCGCTATGGACAATTAGAAGGTCTAAAAGATCCGGCATTATTGATGAAAAAACAAAAAGAAGAAGAAGACTTCAGAGCTAAGATTAATGCTAATCCAGAGATGAAAAAGAAATATGATTATGTGTTCGACGAAATCGCTAAATTAGTAAAACAAGGCAATAGCGTGCGTAAAAACTCTATGTATCATTCGCTCGGCTCGAATTTGGCATATAAAGCACTATCCCTTTTGCGATATTCAACTGAGATTAACAAAGCCGAAAACGATAGATTAGCCGGCTACCACGAATCCGATTTACCAGGATTCAAATTCAGAATTACTTCTACAGCTCCAATCTATATTGACATGGAAAAAGCTAATTTTATTGGTGCTATGAAGTTCGCTTTAGAGAATGCCCCCAAGGGCGATAAATTCTTAAGCCTAGTATTAAAAGGAAAAACTCCTGAGCAGAGAGCTGAAGAATTATTTGCAAGTACCAAACTTGACGACCCGACTTATCGTAAAGATTTATTAGAAAAAGGAGCAAAAGCAATCGAGAAATGCAATGAACCATTGATGCTCTTAGCTCGTGAAATTGATCAATTATTGAGAGACGAAGACAAAGAATACGATGAATTAATCAGCGGTAAAATGGTGGAATTAGAAGAAAAAGTAGCTGATGCTCGCTTCGAAGTTTACGGCAAAGAGAGCTATCCTGACGCTACATTCACTTTGCGATTAACTTATGGCACAACTAAAGGCTATCCGATGAACGGCACAATTGCACCATACAAAACTACTATGTACGGACTTTTCGACCGCTCGCTTGCATTTGGTAATAAAGGCGATTTCGAACTTACTAAGCCATATTGGGATAATGTTAAAAACGTTGATTTATCTACAACTTGTAATTTCGTATCTACTTGCGATATTATTGGCGGCAATTCCGGTTCGCCGACTATCAATAAAAATGGCGAATTCGTTGGGATAGTATTCGATGGCAATATCGAATCTCTGCCGGGCAATTTCATTTATGATATGTCTAAAAATAGAGCAGTATCCTGTTCCGCAGAATATATAGCTTATACATTAAAGCATATCTATAAAGCCGATAGAATACTGAAAGAAATTGGACAATAAGCAGCGATATTATCATTAATAGTTAACCACTCCCTCATTCTTAAAGAATATTTCTTTAGTATGAGGGAGTTTCTTGTATTAGTCATTATTGTGTCATTTGATTAAGAATTTGCCTGTGGCTCTATTGTCGCCGTCAGTAATTTCTACTACGTAGCCGCCGGAGCTGAATCCTTCGGTATGAAGGCGTAGGGTACGCATCATTCCTTTATCGCGGAGAACTTCAAATCGAAATTTAGTAATTTCTTGCCCGTAAGTATCATATATTTTAATTTTATTCTCAGAGAAATTGCTAGTCTGTAGGAAATAATCAATATCTACATACTGAGAGCCCGGCTGAGGATAAACTGAATAAATATCCATCATAGCAATATACGGCTTGATGTCTTCCACTCCAGCAGGAGGCTGATCCATCTTTGTCGCTAATAATTCCTTCAGCCCGCAACGAATTATACCGCCACAAAGGCTACCGCACCATAACTCATCGCCATCAACAATAGTAAAATCAAAGAAATCTCCCCATACATTTTTGGTTAGCTCTACAGGACGCGGGATATACATAATTCCTGTCTTCTCAGAAAAATATAACAAATCAAAACTAAGATTCAAAAGAAATTCATCCTTTTTCGCATTAACTGGAAACAAATCTGCCTTATAGTCCGTCGTACCATCAGAAACTACTTGGCTAATAAAATATGGGTAGATATATGTTTTGATACTATCGTCGGAATAAATCCTCATTACAGCGGGTTTTCTGCCGATAGTAGTTAGAATTGTAATTATCCCATTAGAATCGATACACATTCCGCCTGCACCGGGTACGTTTGTAATGGTATTATTGTCTTTCAAAGAAAATACATTTAATTCCGGATGCCTAATTATTCTGTATGTTTTTGTAATGGTATTATAAACAAAGAGTCCTTTCTCGCACACATAGTAAAGTTCTTTGTTCTTTTCTACAACCCCATAAGGAGTTAGTATAGAGACTGAATCATCGAACGCTATTGAAGGTAATTTCAGATAACTATTTGTAGCTTTATCATAAGCCACTTCTGCGATTCTGTTGACTCCCATATATGAATTACTGAAATAAACACTTGTGTCAACAATACACATTTGTCGTAGTTCGGTTAATACTCCACCTTTAACTATCTGTACAGTATTGTCATTTTTGTAAACAAATATATTTTCATTTGTTGTAATCAACACATTACCATATTTATCTTCATAAAATCTACTTGGTGCGTTTAAGTCTTTATAAACACTACTCCATTTGCCATCATCCCTTACCCATAATTTTCTTGGTCCTCCCACAGAAAATACCCAGACTCTAGCCTTTGAATCTTGCTGAACCAGTTGTACTGATACCGTTTCCACGAACTCACTGTTTTCAGGGAGCAGTTGCCCCCTGAAAACTTGTGAAAACAAAGATAAAGGCAATGCTATTAATAATATAATTATTGCTTTAGTCATTGATAGATAGCCTATTATAAAAATGTGCATCATCATATTTAACTACATCTTCAGAAGTCGGAATTGGATTAAAATCATTATAAGCATCAGGGAATGGGAAACAATCCTTTGGATGGCATTGCCAAGCTGTTCCAGTTTCTTCATTTTTAATTACTTCAGGACAATCCGCAGTAGCACCTTCAATTATTGTTTTTCTACAATATGGGACAAAGCCATCTACACTTTTTACATATCTGAAGCAATATTCAAATTTTGCTTTACAATTGCCAGATTCACTACATGCTTTAAAATGGTATTCTATGTGTCCGAAATTTCCACTGGTAGTTTTCTCTTCCGTTTGGCAAGAGCTTGTATATACTATATATGATTCTTGAAATTCTTTATAAGCACAATCAGTAATTTTTGCTTCGCCGACTGTTTTATCTTTAAATATTATTTTAGCAACAATAATATCATTATACATGTTTTCATGATTCCTATAGAAATCAATACAATCACTTTCTGTATCTGAACTTAAATATTTATGATATATAAATATTTCAATTTGTCCTAATTCATTTTTTCTCCAGTTATACATAACTGTTAGTACACATCTGG
>CAZIIZ010000259.1:0-5111 GCA_964539225.1 uncultured Hyphomicrobiales bacterium
GACTGATATAAAAACTTTTAAAATTAACAATTATCAAATTATGATAAAGGAAAATATAATGAAAACATTAAAATATTCGACAATATTATTTTACACTCTATTAACTATCTCGATGATAGGTATTAGCAGTTGTGGCTCGACCGGTATAGAGCGTTCAGAAGAAGCTACTACCACAATGGAAAAAATGGACAGCGATATTAAATTAGTTGTAGTGCAATTAGATGCTACTAACGCATCGCTTGATGAATTAATGAAAATCGGGCAGTCCGACGTAAAAAAAGCATTCGATTTATATACAGCTAATACTAAAAAAATGGAGAAAATGGAAAGCGACTTCGGTAAGCACGCAGACGAAATGAAAGCTCGCGGTAAAGACTATTTCTCCGAATGGCAAAAAGAAGGCAGTAAATACAAAAATCCTCAGATTCAACAATTAAGCGAACAACGCAGAAATACACTTGGAAACATATACGGACAAATTGCCGAAAATGGCAAAGGCGTGCGAGATGCTTTTAAAACTTATGTGTCCGATATTAAAGAAATTCAAATTTTCTTATCAAATGATTTAACTACAGGCGGTATTCAGGCAATTGTGCCAATAACTCAGAAAGTGGTTAGTGCCGGCGATAATCTAAAATATAATATCAGAAACGTGCAAACAGCTATCGAAAGTGCAAGAAAAGAAATGTTGCAAACCGGAATTTAATACTATTACATTCATTCATTAACAAATTTTGGTCTTAGCTTAAGCCTATTGGCAAAACAATAAATAATAATACTTATAGAAAATGAAATAAATGGAAAGTATAGAATTAAGAAACAATTTAGCGGTAAACACGATTAATAAAATTGCATTCATCGGGAATTATATGCCTCGCCAGTGCGGAATAGCTACTTTTACTACGGATTTATGCGAAGCTATTGCTACTGAATTCCCCGAAACGGCGTGTATAGCTTTGCCGGTGAATGATATAATCGAAGGCTATGATTATCCGACTCGTGTGCGATTTGAATTGACCGAGAAAGATATAGAGTCGTATCGCCGTGCTGCTGATTTTTTAAATATTAATAATATAGATATAGTTTGCTTGCAATTTGAATATGGAATTTATGGCGGTAAATCCGGAAGCCATATAATAGCATTGATGCGAGAATTGCGTATGCCTGTCGTTACGACGCTACATACTATATTAAGAGATCCTAACCCGGAACAACGAATGGTTATGGAGAGAGTGGCGGCATTATCGGATAGATTAGTAGTGATGAGTGCTCGTGGATCTGAATTTCTGCAAGAAATATATAATATACCTGCGGATAAAATTGATCTGATTCACCACGGGATTCCGGATGTGCCTTTCGTCGATCCGAGCTTCCACAAAGATTTATTCGCAGTAGAAGGCAAAATTGTATTGCTCAGTTTTGGATTGCTTTCGCCAAGCAAGGGTTATGAAAACGTAATTTCTGCATTGCCGGCGGTATTAGAACGCTACCCAAATGTTGTCTATATCGTACTCGGCGAAACACATCCGAACGTAATCCGCCACGAAGGCGAAGCCTATCGCTTATCTTTGCAATGGTTAGCTCAAGAAAAGGGAGTAGAGAGCCAAGTAATGTTTTATAATAGATTTGTAAGTACGGAAGAACTGATTGAATTTATCGGAGCGGCGGATATTTATATTACGCCTTATCTTAACGAAGCTCAAATTACTTCCGGCACTTTAGCCTATACTCTCGGAGCCGGAAAAGCAGTAATCTCTACTCCGTATTGGTATGCTGAGGAAATGCTTGCCGAAGGACGCGGTGCATTAGTACCATTTCGTGATCCGCCGGCACTCGCTGGTAAAATTATTGAATTATTGGACGATGTGCAGGAACGTCATGCTATGCGTAAGCGTGCCTACATGTTCGGCAGAGAAATGACTTGGGACAAAGTGGCTCAACATTATATGGACAGCTTCCAACGCTCCAGAATCGAACGAATGAATTCTACTAAACATCCAGTACATATAGTGAAACCACTAAATGAAAGTCCGGAAGAATTCCCTGCAATGAAGCTCGATCATCTTCAAAGAATGACCGACGATACCGGAATGCTTCAGCATGCAGTATTTACTGTACCAAATTATGCCGAAGGATATTCAATTGATGACAATGCTCGAGCATTGATAGTAAGCGTATTGATGGAATCTGTATTCAATGGCGAATCTAAGAAATTAGCTACTACATATTTAGCATTCTTATTATACGCATTTAATCCCGAAAATGGACGATTTAGAAATTTCTTGAGCTATCAAAGGAATTGGTTAGAAACGCAAGGTTCAGACGACAGCCATGGCAGAACAATTTGGGCTTTAGGCACAGTGTTGGGCAAATCGAAAGTATTATCACTTCAAAATATAGCCGGCTCGTTATTCGAAAAAGCTCTTCCGGGAGTTCTCGAAATGACCAGCCCGAGGGCTTGGGCTTTCGTTATAATGGGTATTGATGAATATTCTCGACGCTTTGACGGCGACAGTAAAGTTAGCCATGTCCGCTCCGAATTATCCGAACGATTGTTTGAAAGATATAAAAATGTTCGCACTAACGAATGGCGATGGTTCGAGAATAGTTTGAGTTATTGTAATGCTGTACTGCCTCAGGCATTAATTATTTGCGGCAGTGCCACTTTGAATTCGGAAATGCTCGCAGCAGGTTTGGAATCATTAGCTTGGTTAGCTGATTTGCAGAGAGCGGATTTCGACGGTGGGCATTTTATACCAATTGGTTCAGATGGATTTTATACTAAAGGCGGCACTATAGCCAGATTCGACCAACAGCCGGTGGAAGCTCAAGCGATGGTGTCGGCTTGCCTTGAAGCATTCAGAATTACAGGCGATAAAAAATGGAAAAAAGAAGCCCGTCGAGCTTTTGAGTGGTTTTTAGGTCGCAATGATTTGAATTTGTCTATATACGACCCGATTTCCGGTGGCTGTCGAGACGGTCTGCATCCTGACAGAGTCAATGAAAATCAAGGAGCAGAATCGACACTAGCATATTTACAATCTTTGCTTGAACTTCGATTAACAGAAAATTCAGTATTATCATTGGAGATAGAACAACAATGAGCAATCAATATCCAGAATTATTCAAACGACACAAATTGAATCCAATTTTGACAGCCGCAGATTGGCCATATCCAATTAACAGTGTATTTAATCCAGGAGCTGTTTTGCTAAAAGATGGCATTACATTACTTCTATGCAGAGTAGAGGATAGATCTGGCTTATCGCATCTATGTGCGGCTCGTTCGGCAAATGGCGTGGACGGATGGGTAATCGATTCAGAACCAACTTTTAAGCCCGATCCGGCAAATTTCCCCGAAGAAGTTTGGGGCATCGAAGATCCGAGAATCACATTTATCCAAGAATTAGATAAATACGCAGTTGTTTATACTTCATATACACGAGATGGAGCTGGGGTGTCATTAGCATTTACTCAAGATTTCCATACCTTCGAAAGATATGGTTTGATAATGTCGCCCGAAGATAAAGATGCTACTTTGCTGCCTCATCGAATTGGCGAATATTGGGCGTTAATTCATCGTCCGGTCAGTTCGCCGCGAGCTCATATTTGGATTTCGTACTCTGCGGACTTATACCACTGGGGAAGTCATAAGATTGTTATGGAAGCTCGCCGTGGCGGATGGTGGGATGCTAATAAAATTGGCTTGTCGTCTCCATTAATTGAAACTCAAGAAGGCTGGCTTATGCTTTATCATGGCGTTAAGCAAAATGCTTCCGGTTGTATTTATAGATTAGGGCTTGCACTATTCGATTTGCAAGAACCCGAAAAGTGTATCAAGCGAGGAAGTGATTGGGTGTTTGGTCCGCAAGAACCTTACGAACTCGAAGGCGATGTGGATAAAGTTGTATTCCCATGCGGATATACAATCAATTCTGATGGCGACACAATCAATATATATTATGGTGCCGCCGATACTAGCATAGGCATGGCTAGCGGAAGTATTAAAGAATTATTGCTATGGTTAGACGAACATAATTCACAAATATACGAATAGTTTAATATACCAAAAGGACAAAAGACTATCAATAAGTTAAACGAATTAGGGCAAAATTGGAAAATAGCTAAAGCAGAAATTAAGCATAGATTTGCTATGCTCAAAGATAGCGATATTCAATTGCTGCATGACACAAAAAATGAAATAATGCTGGGAAAAGAATTACATTTTTTCTCGAATCAAAAGCGACAAATTCTTACTGAAATGTCCAAAAAATCAAAGATAAATAAAATTTTAAATATTAATTAGAAATCTATAAAAATGAAAAATACAATATTAGCAATTATAACAACAGCCATTCTAATGTCAAGCAATATTAAAGCTGCCGACGATTCTCGCGAAAGTCTTAAAGTCGGAGCTAAAATTGGCGGTAATTATTCAAATGTATATGACACCGAAGGCGAAGAATTCAACGCCGATGCGAAAATCGGTTTAGTGCTGGGCGGATTCGTTTCTATTCCGCTTGGTAAAATTATTAGTATCCAGCCTGAATTATTATACTCTCAAAGAGGTTTTAAGGCGACAGGTAAAGTGCTTGGATTCGGATATGATTTCACTCGCACTACTCATTATCTAGATATTCCGATATTAGTAGTCTTCAAGCCAAGTGAGTATATTTCAATTCTCGCCGGACCACAATACTCATATTTAATGAAGCAATCTGATGATTTTAATAATCCAATCTCGAATTTCGACATAGAAAAAGAATTCGAGAATGATAATATCCGCGAAAATACTTTTTGCTTCGTAGGCGGAGTAGATATTAACGTCGAAAATTTTGTGATTGGTGCAAGAGTTGGTTGGGATTTATTTAACAACAACGGCGACGGCACTTCGACCACCCCAAGATATAAAAATACTTGGCTTCAGCTAACTGTCGGATTTAATCTGTTCAGCAAATAAGCTATCAGATTAATGATTCGACTTCTGTCACAGACTGCGTTAACTAATAAATGCAGTCTGTGATTTTATATTGATCCCGTCCTGCTAACCATTATACACATCTTTTAGGGTTGTCATTCCTGCGTAGTGAGTCTTCGAACGGATGCAGGAA
>CAZIIZ010000260.1:0-5046 GCA_964539225.1 uncultured Hyphomicrobiales bacterium
CGGGGAATTGTCCTCAATATATTGCCATCAGTTCTAATGCAGACCGCACTCCGGCTACTATTAAAATGGAATCCGGTGCGATAACTATCAGTAATGTAATCCTCAGAGACATCAACGCAGTTGGAAGTGCGAGCTTCAATGCGATTAATACTGTAAATGTCGGAATAACCGATGGATGGAATGTTCAATCTCCGACTCCGCGAACTTTATACTGGGTAGAAAACACCGGCAGTTGGAATGAGCAGAAGCATTGGTCGTTAAGCAGTGGAGGAATCGGAGGCGAATGTCCGCCATTGCCTATTGATAATGTCCTTTTTGATGATAAATCATTTTCGTTAGACGATCAAGTAGTAACCATAGGCGGATACGTGGACTTTAGCCGAGATTTGAATATGGAGAGTGTTACTCACCGACCACTTCTCACTCTTTATTCAAATCCATTCCGAGTATATGGTTCGCTAACTTTTGCTAGTGATATGTCGTTTCAGTATTCTACCACAGCCTCAATTCAGTTTCTCGGCAATGACCAACCGCATTTCATTAAAAGCAATAATCAATCTATGCCTCATACAGAGTTTCGTCGTCATGGTGGCAAATGGGAATTCAGAGACGAATTCCGCGGAATGGGCAGACTATTATTAGAATTTGGTTCATTAGATACTAAAAATAATGTGGTAAATTGTTTCTATTTATTGGTATTTACTTCCGAAACAATTAATCTGAACAATTCTGATATTTATGCCCGCTTCACTGTAGGATTTACTAATCCTGCTACTAACGTAATCGAAGGGCATTCGAATATTTATATAGATGCTCCGAATTCTGACATGTTTAACATTCATAAATTATATAATGTTTCGTTTAGAAACGACAAAGGTCGTCCGGTGGTTACCTCAGTTGCCCAATATAATAATTTTACATTTATGGGCGATGCTCTTTTATCCGGCAGCAACGTAATAAATAATTTTTATCTAACAGCGGGGCATAATTATATTTTTGAAGCCCAAAAGACTCAGTCAGTTAATAATCTATTCTCTGCTATTGGCAATTGCGAGGAGTATATATATATAGGCTCCAATCAGGATACAGTGCCAACTATAATTTTCGCTGATAATGCGGCAATTTATGCTTCGTATTTAGTTATGAAAGATGTAAACGGCGAAGGTCGTTCGACTTTTACGGCTAATAATTCAATAGATATGGGAAATAATCAAGGCTGGAACTTCTCGCACAATGCCTCAAGGAATCTTTTCTGGGTGGGCGATTCTGGAGCTTGGAACGAGAAAGCACATTGGGCATTGCTTAGTGGCGGTGCAGGAGGGGAATGTCCTCCGACTCCATACGACAATGTGTTCTTTGATGAATATTCATTTCAACAAGACTCACAAAAAGTAACAATTAAAAATTCTGTGTCTTTTTGTCGAGATATTATTTGGAATAACATAACCGGATTGCCTAAATTTACCAATTCCGGTGTTTACGATTTGAGAGTATATGGTTCATTTTCTCTGAGCAAAGCAATGGAATTTGATTTCCCAAATGGGACTATAGCATTTTTTGCAGATTCACGTGGACATAAAATTCATACTTCCGGTCACGAAATGCCGAATTCAGTATTTAATAGAGTCGGTGGGGGCTGGGAACTGACGGATAATTATCAATCCTTTAGTAATATTTCGATATATAATGGCACGTTTAACACAAACGGGAACAATCTGGACTTAGCCAATTTGATTATCCAAACTCCCGATGCGGTAAGTTTTGGAAAATCTATTTTCAAAATTGCTGCGAATGTATCGATAGAAAATTCTCAAACAAACCTTGATGCCGGAGAATCACAATTCTATCTTGATGGTCTATCGCATTGGATAACTAATGTACATACTTTGTATGATATTAGTGCTACCGATAAGACAGCCAGTGTTATCGGAATTTCCGGTGGAACATATCATAATGTCAGCTTGGCTGGCGATGCAATACTCAAGAATTCACCTCAAATTGATTCTTTGTACTTATCTCCCGGACACGACTATACAATTTTCTCAGGCTCTACATTGAAAATTGTCAAAGATATGTCGGCTCGAGGCAATCAATGTTTCCCAATATATATTCATACTGATTTAGTAAACACGAAAGCTGAAATCTATAAACAGTCAGGTCAGTTGTCGTGTGATTTCTTGGAATTGCATGATATCAATGCTACAGGTGGAGCAAATTTCTATGCCGGAGAATTCAGCATTAACTACAATAATTCAAGTAGCGGCTGGATATATAAAAATTCATTCGGCTATATTTATGGCTTAGGTCGCGATTCGGTAATGTGCAGAGGCGAGCGATTGGGGACGTTCAATTTTAATGGAGCATTGAAATACCTTTGGAACGATGGCTCGACAGCTCCATATTTTACAATAGAGAAAAGTGGAGAAGTCTGGGTGCAGGTTACTTACGGCAGAGATTGTATATATTATGACACAATCAACGTAAACGTGTTAGATAATGCCATATTGAATGCCGGCGACGACATATATAATTGCTTGGCTAATGTCCCGACCCAAGTAAATGTGGAAATTAAGGACGGAGTAGCTCCTTATGATATTTGGTGGGAACCGGAAACTGGAATAGACAATCCGCACTCGCCGAATATTACTATTAATAATAATGTATCGACTCAATATGTAGTTTCGGTACGCAGCCAGAATCTGTGCATTGCCAGAGATACTATTAATTATCAAATAATTACTCAAGTGAAACCCGTAATTACTCGTGAAGGCGAATACTTAGTGTCGAGCATTCCCGTCGGCAATCAATGGTATTTGGACGGTCAGGAAATACCCGGAGCAGTTAGTGATAGAATTATACCATTCGAAAAGGGCGAATATAGCGTGATAGTTAAATCAGATGATTGTTCATCGCTTCCGTCCGATAGTTATTTCTTCTATGAAGAGGCGACAGTCGATATAGTGCTTCAAGTCGGCTCGGGCAAAGCTAAAGCTGGAGATAAGATTGATATTCCTATTTCTATCATCAACTATCAGAAATTATTAGATAGAAATATTACTGAGCTTACGGCGGATTTGTCGTATAATGCCAACATACTTTATCCGAATAATTATCCTAGCGGCAAGGAATCCGGAATTTATTCTACTTTCCCGGTTACTTTGAAGTACGATGCAAATAATCCAAAAGTGTGGGCAAAGATTAATTATACCGCCATGCTTGGCAAGACGAAAAGAAGTCCATTAATGCTTTCTAATCCGGCGTTAAGTGCTTCGGATATTAAAATCGGAATTATTAACGGAGTATTCTACGTAAATGCCGTGTGCAACCAAGGCGGCGAAAGACTATTTTCCGATACTCTACGCCATACTATTACGCCGAATCCGGCATCTGGAAAGGTTAAATTGCAATACTATATGCCCGATAATTTACAAACAAAAATTTCTATTTATAATATATTCGGCGTTGAAGTTAAAGTGCTCGAAAATGGAATATTAAGCAAAGGACACCACAGTCAAGAGTATCCAATTCAAGATTTAGCTTCCGGTGCGTATATGTGCATCATCAAATACGAAGGAACGCTAATTCAGCAAACTCTTATGGTAGTGCGTTAGATGCTAACATTGGATTAATTTCAAAATTCCTCTGTTAAGCCATATCAAATCTTAACAGAGGAGTTCTAATCTCGTTACAATAGCATTTTAAGCTCCATTCCTTATCAAGACTAAGAGATTACAAGTCGTTTTCTGCCTATTATGACTCCTTACTGCTATTTCTATCAAGAAAACTACAATTAGTTACAATCAAAGTAAATATTTTTTTGTTTATTCGTGATTTTATTGATAAATTAGTGTCTTTAGAATTAACATCAACATTATTTATTTTTTATTGAAATATTCCAGCAGGAATGTATTTCATAGAATTTAAGTCTGCTAATTTCAGTCAGTAGAAAAAGTAGTAGTGGAGAAATAAAAGAATAACATCAAATAAAGGTTTACTAATGAAAAGAATAATAGTATTAATGCTCCTGATAATGTCGGGAACTGCAATGAGTCAATCATTTTCCGTTTCTGAGATTGACACAACAAACTTCCCATTAATCAAAGCAAAATATTTTGCTTTAGACTCTAATGGCAATCAAATCAAGAATCTGTCGGCAGCGGATTTCGATGTAAAAGAGAATGGAACGCCACGGACAGTGAATAATGTAACCTATCCGCTGGATCAACCACTTCAAGCTGTCTCTATTGCGATGAGCTTTGATGTTTCGTGGTCAATGATCTATAGCGATTTTAGAGAACGCCCCATCGACTTAAGCAAAATTGCGGCTGAAGAATTATGCAAAGCAGTTTCGATTCCTCAATCTGAATTTGCATTGCAAACTTGCGACACAAGAGCTTTAATTATTCAAGACTTTACTAAAGAAAAGGATAAAATAATTAATGCTATTGCTACAGTAAGAATTACAGGCGAAGATAATTTCGCAGAAAATTTATTGAATAAATTGACCGGTTTGCTAAATATCGCTAAATCTGGGAAAAATAAAAAAATAGCTGTTATGTTTACTGATGCTTGGTGGTATGCCCTAACTTCAGAAGAACTACAGCAATGCAAAGATACTTGTGCTAAGTACGATATCCAATTCTATGCAATTGTTTTTAGTCGCTCCAAATCAAAACCAAATGGCATACAGGAATCATTGCAAGAATTAGCAAATGCTACCGGAGGATATTTGTATGATGGTATATTGTCGGATTCAGTTGCAAAAAACACAGCTAATACTATAGCTCAAACAGCTCAAGGAGTTGAACCGTCCGAAATTACTTGGCAAAGTGATTATAGCTGTCGGTCAAGTTTCGTAAATACCGAGATAAAAATAATTCCTCATAATCAAATAACAAATTTAAACTATTTGACACCCAATTCTGCAATTGCGAAGCTGGAATTTAATCCGCCGACTATTCGATTTAAAAATCCTAAAATTGGCGAAATAGTACTCAGCAAGTACAAGTAACCGCTAAAAATTCAAATTTTAATATCGCAAATATT
>CAZIIZ010000261.1:0-5044 GCA_964539225.1 uncultured Hyphomicrobiales bacterium
ATATCAATATGTACTTCTTCGGTAGCATCGCCCATTTCTCGCATATCGCCGAGAATAGCAATCTTGCGACCGGAGCATTTAATCAATGCTAAATTATTCAAAGCAGCCGCCATAGAATCGGGATTCGCATTATAGCAATCATTGATTATCAATGATTCTCCAAATTCCTCGACGGACATTCTGCCGTAGCTGTGTGCAAAGCTGCCGGTATTCTCATAAGATTCTAAGGCAGATTTGATTTCTTGCAAATTCATCCCGAATTGTAATGCTATTGCAGCTGCTGCAACTGCATTCAGAGCAGTAGTATAGCCACTGGTTTTCAATTTTACTTCGATATTCTCGCCGTCTAATGCAAAGGCGATAGTCGGACTCAATTTATTATCTAATTCAATTTTGGATTGCAGATTTGCTTCTTCAAAGTAACCATAGCTGAAGAACTTCGGTATCACCGGACGATATTTTATTAAGCGTTCGTCTTCTGCATTGATTAAGCATATTCCGCCTGTTTTCGATAAATATGCGTAGAGAGCAGTTTCTTCTAATTCAACTATATCTAAGTTTATCAATTTTTCTAAATGTTCTTTGCCGATATTAGTAATCAAACCAAGATTCGGCTCCACCAGATTCGCTAATAGGAATATTTCTCCAGGTTCGCTCGTCCCAATTTCAAACACAGCCGCTTGATGTTCTTCGGTTAATTGAAGTAACATCATCGGAGCTCCTAATTGATTGTTGAAATTCTCGTGAGTCTTCAGGATGTTGAATTTCTGCGAAAGTATGTGAGCGGTAATTTCTTTTGTAGTAGTTTTACCATTAGCTCCGCCGATAGCGACGATAGGAATGCTAAATCTATTTCTATGGAAATTGCCGAATTTTGCTAATGCGTGAAGTGTGTCGGGAACTATAATTATCGTTTTATCCGTCAACAGTTCAGCATTTGCTTCATACCAATCACGATTGACCACGCAAGCACTTGCACCTTTTTCGAAGGCTTCGGCTACTCGTTTATGACCGTCTTGATTTTCGCCAATGAGTGCGATAAATATATTATCTATTGCGATGTCGCGTGTGTCAATACTGATGCCGCTACAATGGTTGAAGTTGTGAAAATTAATGCAATTGGAATCGCTAAAAATTGAAAGTAATTCACTTCTATTAAAGTTTGCTTTATTTGGGAGCATTGTTTCCTCGTATATTTTTCTTTATGCTTAACTAAGGAATATAAAAATAAGGAAAAAACATAAAATATAATAGAATTATTTGAAAAATTTCAATTACGAATTGATTTCTCAAATCTGTAGCTTAAACTATCGAATATTATAAGCCTACACATTATACAAATCTTTTAGAATTTGAAATGAGTTCAACCTAAACTGAGTTGTGCAAATATGATATTTGAAATACTTTTTACTAACGTTTAACAGCTATACTGTATAAGATTATTTTGCATTTCTATTCCGCTGGAATTACAATAAATCGTTTGGAAAAAGATGTGGATAATGAAAGGAGTATGGTGAGGTAAGAGAGGACGGCGTGATTCAAATAACCACGCCTCCTACTCAATATTTTGATCAACTAAAGATCAATTATTTCACTTCAGTTAAAGCGGCACGCAAGAAGTCAGTGTTCATCTTAGAAATAAAACGAACTGAGATATTCTTAGGGCAAGCGGCTTCGCATTCGTACATATTAGTACAAGCACCGAATCCGTCTTTTTCCATTTGGCGAACCATAGCTAATACGCGTTTTTTGCGTTCAGGTTGTCCCTGAGGCAATAAAGCATATTGTCCAACTTTTGCAGCTACGAATAACATAGCAGAACCGTTAGGACAAGATGAAGCACAAGCACCGCAACCGATACAAGCAGCAGCATCCATAGCTAAATCAGCATTAACTTTAGAAATAGGGATATTATTAGCATCTTTGGCATTTCCTGTGCTGATGCTGACGAAACCGCCGGCATTCATAATTCTGTCGTAAGCAGTTCTATCGACTACTAAGTCTTTAATTACAGGGAAAGCTTTGTTTCTGAATGGTTCTACATAAATAGTATCGCCATCTTTGAATTTACGCATGTGCAATTGGCAAGTAGTTGTACCGTGTTCGTGTCCGTGAGGTATGCCGTTAATTGCCATAGAGCAAGCACCGCAAATACCTTCGCGGCAATCGTGATCGAAAGCAATTACATCTTTGCCTTCGAGGATTAATCTTTCATTTAAAACGTCGAACATTTCGAGGAATGACATATCTTCTTCGATTTGATCTACTACGAATTTCTCCATTCTGCCGTCTTCTTTGCAGCAGCTCTGTCTCCAAACCATTAATGTAAGCTTCATTATTTATAGCTCCTTACTGCAAATTTCACATTTTCATATACTAATTCTTCTTTATGGCGGATTGGTTTTTTGCCAACGCCTTGGTGTTCCCAAACGGCAACGTGAGCAAAATTCTCATCGTTACGTTTAGCTTCTCCATCAGGATATTGATGTTCAGTACGGAAGTGACCGCCGCAAGATTCATCTCTTTCGAGAGCATCCCAAAGCATAACTTCTGCGAATTCTAAGAAGTCGGCAGTTCTTGAGGCTTTTTCTAACGATGCGTTGATATTGCCTTGTTCGCCGGTAACATTTAAGTTTTTCCAGAATTCTTCGCGTACTTGCGGTACTAATTCGATTGCTTTTTTCAAGCCGGCTGCGTTACGAGCCATACCGCAATATTCCCACATAATCTTACCTAATTCTCTGTGGAACTGAGTTGGAGTTTTCTTACCTTTGATGCTCATAAACTTATTCATTTTTTCAGAAGTTTCAGCTTCTGCTTTTTTGAATTCAGGATGCGAAGCATCAACTTTTTCGAATGGACCATTAGAAGCTAAGTAATGAGCTACTGTGCTTGGAGCAACGAAGTAACCGTCAGATAAACCTTGCATTAATGCACTTGCACCTAAACGGTTCGCACCGTGGTCAGAGAAGTTAGCTTCTCCGGCTACGTGTAAGCCAGGGATTGTGGACATTAAGTTGTAATCCACCCAAAGACCGCCCATTGTATAGTGCGATGCTGGATAAATCATCATCGGAGTCTGATATGGATTGTCGTTAGTAATTCTTTCGTACATTTCGAATAAATTGCCATAACGTTCTTCAATTTTGTCTTTGCCTAATCTTTTGATAGCATCAGCGAAATCAAGATATACGCCGAATCCGGAAGAAGCTACGCCGCGTCCATCGTCGCAAGCTTCTTTAGCTGCACGAGAAGCAATATCACGAGGAGACAAGTTACCGAATGACGGATATTTTCTCTCCAAGTAATAATCTCTATCTTCTTCAGGAATCTCAGAAGCTGGGCGATTATCGCCTTTTTTCTTAGGAACCCAAATTCTACCATCGTTTCTCAAGGATTCACTCATCAATGTTAATTTTGATTGGTGTTCGCCGGAAACAGGAATACAAGTTGGATGGATTTGAGTATAGCAAGGATTAGCGAAGCCTGCACCTTTTTTATATGCTCTGAAAGTCGAAGTTACGTTACATGCTTGAGCATTAGTTGACAAGAAAAATACGTTACCATATCCGCCGGTTGCTAAAATTACTGCATCAGCCGGATGTGATTCGATTTTGCCGTTTACTAAATCGCGAGTAACTATACCGCGGCATTTGCCGTCGATTACTACGATATCGTTCATTTCTTTACGAGTGTGCATTTTAACTGTGCCTAAGCCAACTTGACGGCATAATGCAGAGTAAGCACCTAATAATAATTGTTGTCCGGTCTGTCCACGAGCGTAGAAAGTACGTGATACTTGAGCACCACCGAATGAACGGTTGTCTAATAATCCACCATATTCACGAGCAAAAGGTACGCCTTGAGCTACGCATTGATCTATGATGTTATTACTAACTTGGGCTAAACGGAATACGTTTGCTTCGCGAGCACGGAAATCTCCGCCTTTGATAGTATCATAGAATAATCTCCAGATGCTATCGCCGTCGTTTGGATAATTTTTAGCTGCATTCACGCCGCCTTGAGCAGCAATTGAGTGAGCTCTGCGAGGGGAATCATTATAAGTAAATGCTTCTACGTTATAACCTTGTTCTGCTAAAGTAGCAGCAGCGGCACCGCCGGCTAAACCTGTACCTACAACAATGATTTTGTATTTACGACGGTTAGCAGGATTGATTAATTTCATATCAAAGCGATGTTTGTCCCACTTCTCAGCTATTGGACCGGAAGGTGTTTTAGAATCTAAAATCATACTGTGCCTCCTACTAAACCTGAAATTATTGTGATTGGAATAGAAATCAAACATAATACTACGATTACTGATAAAGCAATACTTGCTTTATCAATCATTGGAGTATATTTAGGATGGTTGAATCCTATTGTTTGGAACATACTCTGAATAGCATGACTTAAATGGAAACCTAAAAGGCAAACACCTAAGATATAAGCTAAAGCAGCTATTGGGTTTCTGAAACCTAATATTACCATTTTGTAAACATCGTGGCGAGTAGTCGCTGATTTAACTTCGCTAGTTACAGCATAAGTATCGCCTTTGACTGTTGTAGTTTCGATGTTTGGAGGTAATTGCGGAACAATTCTTGGATCAACTTTTTGAGCCAAAGCGGAAGTTTCTTTTACAACTATTTCGTGATGATTGTAATCAGCAGGATTGGTTACACCAGCTGTGAAGTGTAAAATATGGTAAGTTAAGAATGCAAAAATCATAAGACCTGTCCAGATCATTGTTCTGGAAGTAAGTTTTGCTTTTAAGTAAGATTTGTACTGATATGCTACAGGTTTAGCAGAGTTATTTAATAACTTCAAACGAATTGAAGTAATAACGTGCAACACTAAGCAAAGGAATAAAACCCCACGTATAATCCAAAGCACTTCACCTAAGCCTTGCAAAAATGCAGCATAGCCGTTGAATGCTTCTTTCCCCATAAACAACTGCATATTACCAGCAGTATGCCCTAAGATGAATCCTACCAGTATAATACCGGTAACAGCCATCACCCATTTACTTAAAATGGTCGATTTGAGG
>CAZIIZ010000262.1:0-5015 GCA_964539225.1 uncultured Hyphomicrobiales bacterium
CTCAAGAACAAAAAAACGCAAATATTGATATTGCTGATTTAAAAACTCGAAAGATTGCCGATTTAACTTCGCTTGCGAAAACCTTAGGCATAAACAATCTTTCGGGATTAAAAAAGCAAGAATTAATAATTAAAATCGTTGATGCACAGGCGAACATTCAGCCTAAGGAACAACAAATGGAAGGACTTATCACAAGCGGCGGCGTTTTAGAAATACTGCCCGACGGATATGGATTCCTTCGCTCCGCTGATTACAATTACCTACCAAGTGCCGACGATATTTATGTTTCCCCTTCACAGATTAAAAGATTTATGCTTCGCACAGGCGATACAGTCAAAGGTCAAGTCCGACCTCCAAAAGAAGCAGAAAGATTTTATGCACTTCTAAAGGTAGAAACTGTAAACTATTTAGATCCTGAATATATCAAAGATAGAATTAATTTCGACAGTTTAACCCCGCTTTACCCGAATTCAAGATTAAAATTAGAAGTAGCTCCGAGTCAGTATTCCATGAGAATAGTTGATTTGCTCTGCCCTATCGGTAAAGGTCAACGCGGTTTGATTGTATCCCCACCTAAATCCGGTAAAACTGTATTGTTGCAGGAAATGGCTAATAGTATCACTCGTAATCATCCAGAAGTAAAGCTAATCGTTTTACTGATTGATGAACGTCCAGAGGAAGTAACTGATATGCAACGTTCGGTAAAAGCTGAGGTAGTCTCATCTACTTTCGATGAACCACCGGAGAGACACGTACAAGTAGCAGAAATGGTATTAGAGAAAGCCAAAAGATTAACTGAAGCCAAAATGGATGTTGTGGTGTTGTTAGACTCAATTACTCGTTTAGCTCGTGCTCACAATACTGTGATTCCTCATTCAGGCAAGATTCTGTCCGGCGGCGTGGATGCCAACGCATTGCACAAACAGAAAAGATTCTTCGGTGCGGCAAGAAATATTGAAGAGGGCGGTTCGCTTACTATTATTGCAACTGCATTAGTTGAAACCGGTAGCCGTATGGACGAAGTAATCTTCGAAGAGTTCAAAGGCACGGGTAATATGGAATTAGTATTAGACAGAAAATTAGCAGAAAGAAGAATATTCCCTGCTATAGACGTGAACCGTTCGGGGACTCGTAGAGAAGAATTATTACTTTCTCCAGAAGAATTAAATAGAATTTGGGTACTTAGAAAAGTGCTTGGAGATTTGCAATCCATCGAGGCTATGCAATTCTTAGTTGATAGAATGAAAGGCACGAAATCAAATCGCGACTTCATTATGTCGATGAATAGCTAATATGTATTTCTAATTTTGTTTTAGTTTTTTAAATACAACTTCTCATTTGCTTTATTTACCAAGCGAGAAGTTGTATTTTTATATTACGGACTCAATTATTATCTTTTTATCCTTTCCCTGATTTTTTCATCATTCAATTCTCTGATTGCATCTGCGGTAATCCATTTAGCTGATTTGCTATTTGTATGAGTTTGCTGAATACTATAGCATAATTCTAAAGCTTTTTCATTTAGGTAAAAACTTCGTTTGCCGATTTGCCGGATAGCCCAATTATCCGCTTTCTTGACGAAGTTGCGTTCATCCGTAGAATACTTCAGAATAATATCAAAGAATTGTAAGAATTCATCATCATCACGTTTCTTGTGATGAACCGCAGAATAGGCTATTAGAGCAAATGATGCACGACGAACATACTCACGCTCGTCTTCCGCCCATTCGAGTATCTTACGGTCTGCGTAAGGCGTTTTATCGAATAGATTACCACATACTTGGTCGCATACGTCCCAAGAATCAAAATCAGAAACCCATTTATCCATCATTTGTTCAGTAACAAGTTTCGGTTCAGCAATTAATGCTGCTAAAATTCTGGCTTCGTGAATTCCTGAATCCCAAAGTTGAAGAGCTAATGAATGATCTTTTTTTATAATTTTCGCGATATTTCTGACTTCAGGCATTGATATTCCTAAAGTATTTTCGGAACTAATCCCAAATCTCGCCATTCCTTTTACATTTTCCGGGTTAGCCAAACCACGCATAGTGTCGATAATTTCTTCCATTTGCATAAGAATTTTCACCAATAATTATTTTTACTTTGATTTATTTATTTTTTTCATTATATTTAGAATTCAAAAATATGTTTTTTTGCATTGTCAAACAAAAGAAAAGATTTTTATGTTTCAACAATATCAACTTGAGCTTGAGCAAGAATGTCCTTATGGATTTAATGAAGAAGAAGATAAACAAACATTATTGAGTATTTGCGAAGAAAACGTAACCCAATACAATCGAGAAGTAATCGCTCGTGCATTTGATTTATGTTTGATGGCTCACCGCCACGTAAAGCGTGCCTCCGGTATTCCATATTATACTCACCCGATGAAGGTAGCAATATCATTGATAAAAGAATTCGGATATGCCGATAATGATACGATTGCAGCGGCTTTATTGCACGACGTAGTAGAGGATTCAGATGATTTCTCTTTGGAATATATTCAGGATCAATTCGGCGATAGTGTCGCAAAAATTGTTGATGGCGTTACCAAAATCAAAGGTATTAAGACTCGTAAATTAGACAAAGCTGCGACTTATGCTAAACTGTTTGAAACGCTCGTAGAAGACGTTCGAGTAATGTTGATTAAATTAGCCGATAGATTAGATAATATGCGTACCTTGGGTCATTTATCGCCGATTAAACAGCAAGCTATAGCCGATGAAACATTGAATTTCTATACACCATTTGCCCAACGCTTAGGTTTGATAAAAATCAAACGTCCTTTGGAAATATTATCATTTTATTTTAAAGATCCGGACGCTTATGAAAATATCAGAATTGAATTAGACAAAAAACGAATGGAATTGATAAAATATATCCAAAAATTCCACGATTCAATTTCTCAAAATCTCGCAAAAAAAGATATTCCTCATATCATCACAATAGAGCATAAGCACCCTTACGAAATATATAAAAAAGCTAAAGAAAAGAATGTAAAAGTCAGCGAGATAGAAGATTTCTATTCTATGGTTGTTGTGCTTCGCACAGAAGATATTACCGAATGCTATAAGGCTTATGGAGTAATAGCAAATATTTTCGGTCCTGTAAGCTCTTTAGTCGATTACATAGCTCGCCCTAAAATTAATTTCTACCGAGCATTGCATTCCACTCATTTCGGACCGGACAGACGCTTAGTCGATGTAATTATCCGAACAGAGGAAATGGATCAAATAGCCGAAGGTGGAATCGCTGCAATCTATAAAATCAAGGAAGGTCATTCAGCATTTTCGGTCGGTAATGAAGAAATGCACCGCTTTCAAGAAGACGATGTTGCGAATTGGCTGCGATGGATGAAAGCAATTATAAAAGATGGCGATGAAGATGCGATTCAAAAAATATGGGGTTCTATCCGTATGAATCAATATGAAAAGGAGTTGACTGTATATGCTGATCATAAAGATCTTCGATTGCCTAAAGGAGCCTGCCCTGTAGATTTAGCATTTTCAATCTCGGACGAATTAGGCTTACATTGTATATCTTGCAAAGTCAATGGCGAAATCAAATCCCTTAACTACGAATTAAAGCACCACGATCATGTAGAAATCATCACTTCTCCGAATAGCTTCCCATTGCCTGAATGGCAAAATTGGGTGATTACTCACAAAGCTATCGTTAAATTATACGATTACTTTAAGTTAGATGAAGAGAAACAACAAGTTACGAAAATTGAAGAATACGTGCCTAAAATGATAAAATTCCGTATCGTAGGGCAAGATCGTTCTGGAATGCTAAAGGAAATTACTGAGGCTATCGGACAAATAAATATCGTACGAATCAATTTATCACTCAACAACAATGCTTCATTCGAAGGTGCTTTCACTCTAATTATTCCTGAAGGAGTGAATCCAAATATTATTTATACTAAATTAGTCAGCCTAAAAGGTGTAAAAATTGTAGAGCAACTACCGGACGACGAAATAATGTTATAAACATTAGTAGTATAATCCTCAATTCCAATTAAAACCTTATTTAATAAAAACCTTCCGAAGGACTAAGAAGCCTTCGGAAGGTGATTTTTTTATTATCTTCGGTATCTCAACAAATAGCTTCAGCTATTTGCAAAATCATTGGTAATTATTTCGTTTTCTCTGGATAGAGAATAAATTTACCATAGTTTTTAGTTGGGAAATATTTTTTTGCAGAATTTTGCAAATCTTTAGTAGTTAGAGCGTCGATCATTTTTAATTTGTCTGCTACAGGCATTACCGGCGTACCATTATAGTATGCGTTTTGGAGAACAGAAATCCAATAATCGTTTTCTTTAGAATATCTTTCTAATTCTTTTTTCTGAATTTCTTTTACTTTTACTAAGTCTTCTTCTTTAGGTAAAGTATTTTGGAAATCAGTCATCATGTCTTCGACTGCTTTTACTAATTCGTCCACTCGTTTCGGCTCAGTACCGAAACCTACTGAAATCGAATATTCTTGTTTAGGGAATTTTGTGTAACCAGCTCTAGCACCGATTCCATACACTCCGCTTTTTTCTTCGCGAACTACTTCAATTAATTTGATATTGAATAATTCAACTAATGAACGTAACTGGAAAATATTCTGAGGATTATAATCGAAATTATCATCATAGAATTTCAAAGATACAGATGCTTTGTCGTCAACGCCTTTTTTAACGATTTTAGTATATTTACCTTTTGGTGATTCTATTTTGTGGTCAATATATTTTTCGTTTGAGGCTTTGCCCGGCAATGAAGCAACGTATTTTTTCAACATTTCTTCCATTTTAGCATCGTCGAAATTACCAACAAAGAAAAATTTAAAGTCACTAGCATCAGCAAATCTTTCTTTGTAGAATTCAAATGCTTTATCTAAATTTATTTTATCTAAATCTTCTTTTTTAGTTGGCATTCCACGGAAATTGTAATTAGCCATTACAGCAGAAATAGTATCTCTGAATGTAGAGCTTGGATCTTTCCCTTGGGTTTCAAGCATATCTTTTG
>CAZIIZ010000263.1:0-5005 GCA_964539225.1 uncultured Hyphomicrobiales bacterium
GCTCTGATGATATGCCTGAAATCATACTGTAATGATTACTCAACTCGGTTATTAATATGTAATCTCATAATCGAGTTGTTAACATTCTATTGAACATGTATAAATTGCGATGTTTTTAATAAAAGAAAATGACACGCATCGGTATTGAAAATACTTTCGTCATTCTGAGCGTAGCGAAGAATCCAGTATCCGGCAACTCCCAGATTTTATGGATACTTCGCTTCGCTCAGTATGACGTTACTATATTTATTTAGCTTCTGTAACGTTCCGACGAGCTTCTGTGTAATTAGGAGGTCTCAAAGAAAACTCTGTTTTCACTCAAGCAAAATGACAGGGTTCAGGATTATTTTCTCTATAAATTGTGTTTTTGTTATTCCGAACTAATTGAAAATCATTAAGTGTTCGATTCAACTCCTACGGAGTTGGGAGATTGGGCGAAGTTCCTTTTTATTACTAACGTTTAACTCCTACGGAGTAAAGATAAGAATTAATCTTATACAGCGTAGCTGTTAAACATTAGTAACAATGTTCATAACTCAAAAAGTACAATTGTTAATCGAAAAGTTACTACTATGAAATTATTATTTTCCTTTATTATTACTGCCAAATACTAGTCTCAATTATTCTTCGTTTTTGATTTTAAGACTGCAAAATCTTCCTTTTATATTAACTAAAAAATATTTCTAACTATTTGTAATATAATAAAATAATAAATCTTTGCTTTCGTAAGTAATGATGGATTTTTATTGGCTTTTATTGGGTGTTGCTCATATAATTATTAAGGAATTCGTTATATGAAACAGTTAGCAATTTTATCTTTAAGTTGTATGCGAATTTGTCGCAATGCTATACTATTGCCACAAATTTCCGATATATATTTTCATTCATCTAACCCAAAAAAAATACTTAAATCAGTTTCAGTTACTGATTTCCAATCCTTATTCTACAAACGCTTAATTCCCTATAAATATGATGTTTCGAAATTCAAGCTAACATTGAGTTTTGTTGCTTGTGGATTACATTGGTGGTTTAATAATCCTGAATTTGTTTATAACAATTAGACAATGCAGAATTGTAGTATTTGAAGCTATAATTACACTTTACAACCTAGGAAAAATTTAACTATTTATAAATAATGGAGATGAAAGATATGAAACAGATTTACTCAATTTTAACTATGGCAATTATATTTTTGCTTGCCATCTCAACTACCACTTTTGCTCAGTCCTATCAAGCACAAGTGAAAGTCGCATATACTAAAGTTTATGAGGAAAAGAAAGAAACTTCGAAAATATTGCAAACACTAACGAAAGGGCAAGATTTAATTGTAATTGCAATCAAAGATCAATGGTGCTTGATTACAATCAATAAAAATCGCGGATGGACTTTGAAATCTGACCTTGAAATATTCTATGACAAAAGAGTAAGTGGATTCGGGGAAGAATCGCTTGAAGAGCAAAAAGACAATTCAAAACAAATTGCACCTGAGCCAATTGCCAAAAAAAATAATTCTCCATTAAGATATGGAGTAAAATTAGGGCTTGCTGCCGGACGATTAATTGGTGATTATATAAACGAAGATAATTCCAAATATCGTTATGGTTTGACTTTGGGTGGGTTTATGATTTACGAAATCACTAAAAATATT
Source organism: uncultured Hyphomicrobiales bacterium (assembly GCA_964539225.1). GTDB lineage: Bacteria > Bacteroidota > Ignavibacteria > Kapaibacteriales > UBA2268 > CALLXS01. Next base: position 1,649 of record CAZIIZ010000263.1, read on the forward strand.
GGATTTCAAGCTGAGGCAATTTATGTACAAAAAGGTGGCAAAGGTCCAATCGAAGGCTATGACGCAACTATCAAACTCGATTATATCGAAATTCCATTGATGTTTCGTTACCAAATGGAACAAATGAATTCGTTCTTCTTTAATGCTGGTTTTGCTTTTGGGGTCAATGTAAATAATGCTTTGGTTACTGATAGTAAAACTTATGTATTTAAAGATATTAAAAATTTAGATTATGGACTTGTTATCGGAGCTGGCTATCAATATAGAGTGCCGCATTTTATGCCTATGCAGTTTGACGTACGCTATTACTATGGGTTAACTACGGTCAATGATCATACTAATCCCGTTGATGTGAAAAATACTTGTTTGACATTTTCTATTGGTGTAGAATTATAATTTTTAATAAAGGAGAATTACTATGAAATCGATAATTAAAATTTTATTAATTGCAATGCTTGGCTTCGCAATTTCATGCGATAAGGGCGATGAAATTACATTGAATCCCAATGAAAATGATTTAGGAAGCGGCATAGTTAAAGAATTTAATAATAATACCGGCGGTACTATAACAGCAACAGATGGTACGAAAATCATCGTTCCTGCTGGTTCAATTGGTTTGAAAACTGATGGCTCGGGCGGAGATGTTTCGTTTTCGATTGAAAAGGATGTGAAACTTACTGACTTACCCGTACTTATCCCATCCAAATATAAACTAATTGGAAGCGTGGTTAAATTTAGTCCGGCATCATTTATTTTTTCTTCGCCTTTATTCGTATATTTACCGGCATCTTCTCTCAGTTCGTTAGAAGGTGTAAGCGTTATCCGATTAAATGAAAAAACCGGAGCTTGGGTAACAATTCCAATTTGCGATGTCGATGCAACTAAAAAGCTATTAGGCGTTTCTACTTTCGAGCTTGGATATTTTGCAGTAGTGCAAGAAATTGGAGCTGCTAGCAAAATCCCAATATTATCCGAGCAGAGGCGTTCAGGCGGTTTGTATATGGAACACTCTATGAGCAATGAATCTTATTTTACTATCTTGGTTGTCGGCTTTACTCCCAAATACCCTGAAGATGCAAGTTCCGGTATGGTTGGCACTTCGGGCAGTACCGGAGGACGATTAGCAGCCGATGGTCCGGCATTTACTACCCGATTGGGAGGAATACCTCAGGGTACGTATGTTTTAGAAATTAGCAAAATGAGACGTGGCACATTTTCCACACTTCCGGGGCCAACTGAATATTATAGTACTTTTATAACTGCCGAGGTGGGAGGATTTAGCAATACTCTAAGTTGGGATTGGACTAATTGGAGCGGATGGACTCTTATTAATTTAACTGGCGGCACTTGGGTGGTCGGTACTCCTCCGCAGTGGCCAGCTCCCGATAAGCCATTCGGCACCGGACAATTCCAAACTACTCTGACTTGGGTGAATAATAGCGGTAGTGGTACTGATATAGATTTGCATTTATTCGGACCGAATAATGAACACGTATATTGGCGTACTGACCATAATACCGATGGAAGTATTGTGTTGGACCGCGATTGGCAAACTGAATCAGGATATGCTACCGAGAATATATTTAGCACCAAAACTATGCCTAAAGGTACTTATAAAGTATATGTCAACCCATATAGTGGTACTGTACCTAAAAATTTTGAAGTTCGAATAATTTTGCGTGGTTCGGATGTGAAAACATTTAGAGGCACAGCTCAATCAACCAGTGCTAACGATTCGAGCCCAGATGGCATGATTTATCTCTACAGTTTTACAATATAATTCATCTTAATCCATTTATACTTGCCGATGCTTTGTTAACAAAACAAAGTATCGGCTGGTTTGTAAATATGGGAAATAATTATTTAAAAATATAAATTGAGAAATATATGAAACTTCGCAACACTTTGAAATATGCTTTTATAGCATCACTTCTATCAACCAATATAAATGCCAAGGAAGTAGAAATCGACTTAACTCCAGGATATGCTAATGATGTATGGTATAGTCTGACTAATGGAGTAGTAAAATCAGAATCCAAAGATAATTGGGATATTGCTTTCCAAATCGGACAAAAAGGCGGAATTCAGATTAATGAGCAAAAAGAACTTCAATTATGGGTAGTGCCGAATAGTACTGAAGATACTTGGAGTGCAGCAATTGATACAGTAGGAATGGCTGACTCTTGGGAACTTCTCCATAATTCATTAGATACTTGGGACATTGGTGCTTTTAATTGTGGCAAAGACGGTTTCGCAAACGATGGCGATTTTGGCTGGGGAGCGTATAATATGGCTACTCACGCTATCAATGGAAATAAAGTATTTATTATAAAAACTCCTGCTAAAGCATATAAAAAAGTTTTTATTGAAAGCTTACTAAGTGGGACTTACACATTTAAAATTGCCGATTTCGACGGTGCGAATGAAAAAGCTTATGAAGTGAAAAAAGCCGATTATATAACCAAAAATTATATATATTTTTCGCTCGATGAAGCGAAAGTTGTGGACAGAGAACCCGAATCGAAGTCTTGGGATTTAGTAATCGGTAAATACGTTGATTTAATGGAAGTTAGTGCCGGAGATACAGTGCCTTACCCAGTAACAGGAATTCGCTCGAACAAAGCCGGAAGAGTTGCAGAAATTTATGCCGACAATGCTTATTTGGTAGTCGCTCCAGAAATTAATGCAGAGAATTATAAAACTTCTATTACTGCTATTGGCTCGGATTGGAAAAAGTATGGATCTATATATACAGTAGATAATCAGAGAGCGTATTTCTTTACTTATGATTCTACAAAAACTGATGGCAATGTAATTCATAAAATAATATTTAAAACTTTCGACGGAACTTCCACAGGGAAATTTACTTTTGATCTCGATCCTGCCACTTCTATTGTGAATGAAACTGCAATTAATAATTCGGTTAAAGTATATCCGAGCGAAATTGAGAAAAATGGCGTTCTTAGCATTAGTTCATCTGCAAAATTTGTCAATTCAATTGCAGAAATATGCAATTTAAACGGCGATGTAGTACTGACTAAATCACTAAATTCGAATGATACGGCAATTCAAATTAATAATATGGCTGCCGGAGCATATTTCTTGATTATTAAGCAAGATAATAAAGTAATTTCCAAAAATAGAATTATCGTGAAATAATTCTTATCACGAAATATTTGCATTAAAAAATACTCCTCTGATGATTGAATATCGTCTGGGGAGTATTGGTATTTGATTGAGATAAATAATCTAACTTAAAACTGTTTCAAAGTTCAGCAATCTTGTCGTTGTCATTCCTGCGTAACGAGTCTTCGAGTGGATGCAGGAATCTATAACTCTCGTAATCACATTGATATA
>CAZIIZ010000264.1:0-4997 GCA_964539225.1 uncultured Hyphomicrobiales bacterium
AAAAACAATGATAAAATGTGCTTATCTCTCGGACGATTTAGAAACGATGCTGAGGAAAGCTTTCGTTCTGAGCAAATATGGGGAAGTAGCCTACCAAAACATAAAAAAAGCCTTGAATTACTAATTGCGATTCAAGGCTTTATTACAAATTATCACCGAAAAATTATTTAATTCCGGCTCTCTCGAAGATATAATCAACGCTTTTGAAGATATGTTCGTAGCTAAATAAGTTCTCAAGCTCTTCGGCATTGATATGCTGCATTAATTCTTCATTCTCTTTAAGCGAAGTTAAGAACGGGATTTTCTCTTCCCAAGTTCTCATAGCGGAACGCTGCACCAACACGTAAGCTTCTTGGCGTTTTAGTTCTTTTTTGGCTAAGAATAGAAGCACTTTCTGCGAGTGAATCAGACCATTGGTCAAATTAAGATTATACATCATCTTTTCTGGATATACTAATAAGTTATCGAGAACATTAATCATCCTGTTCAATGAATAATCTAAAGAAATAGTAGAATCTGGGAATACAATACGTTCTACGCTTGAATGTGATATGTCGCGTTCGTGCCACAAGGCGTTATTCTCGAACGTAGCCATAGCATTTCCTCTCATTAGGCGAGCTTGTCCGCATACGTTTTCGGAAGCTATCGGATTGCGTTTGTGCGGCATTGCAGAACTACCCTTTTGTCCCTTAGAGAAGAATTCTTCAGCTTCAAGTACTTCAGTTCGTTGAAGGTGGCGAACCTCAGTTGCTATTTTTTCGAGCATAGAGCCGATTATAGCGATGGTAGCTATGTACTGGGAGTGAATGTCTCTCTGAATCACTTGAGTCGAAACGTTGGCTGGTTTAAGCCCTAATTTCTCGCATACATATTCTTCGACACTTGGCGGAATGTGTTCGAATGTGCCGACAGCTCCACTAATCATTCCAGTAGATATTTCTTCGACTGCATATTCCATACGCTTGATGTTGCGGAGGCATTCGTCGTACCATAGAGCGAATTTCAAACCGAATGTAGTAGCTTCTGCATGAATACCGTGCGAACGTCCGACGCATACAGTATATTTATGCTCGATAGCACGACGTTTCAGCACTTCAGAAAATTTACGAAGACTGCTAATAATTAATTCGCCTGCTTGTTTGCTTTGTACAGCAAAGCAAGTGTCTAATACGTCCGAAGAAGTCATACCAAGATGCACGTAGCGAGTAGGTTCGCCGGCATATTCTTCAATACTTGTCAGAAATGCAATTACGTCGTGCTTAGTAGTTAGCTCGATTTCGTTTATTCTGTCAACGTTTATCTGAGCTTTCTCTCGTACTTTGGCTGCGATTCCTTCTGGCACTAATCCGATTTTCTCTTGAGCTTCGGTAGCTAATAATTCGATTTCTAGCCAAATTTTATATTTGTTATCTTCTTCCCAAATATTGCCCATCTCCGGGCGAGTGTATCTTGCTATCATACTTTTCTTTCAATTATTTTCAATTATATTAATAAATTTCTTAGAATACAAAAATAACAATAATTCAGCGAATAATATATTAAAAAAAGGCATCTCCGGTTAAGAAGATGCCTTTTAAAATCTAATCTTTATTATAGATTATTTCTTTTTTTCGTATTCGCTTACTGGAGTACTAATGTTTACTTGAACGGTTCTGTTATAGAATCGACCTTCAGGAAGCTCATTATTATATAACGGAGAGTCTTCGCCGACACCGCGTGATTCTAATACACCATATACTTTATTTGTTTTAGCATCAATACCTTTTTTAACTTCGCCTGCACGATTGTCAGAAAGTTTTTGGTTATGCTCGTATAAACCAACAACGTCAGTATGACCAATTACAATAACAGAAGAAGAAGGTTTAACGCGATCATAAACATAATCTTTCATGATTCGCATATTAATCGGACCGGCTTCAAATTTATTGAATGGGAATAAAATCAAGTTGTATTTTTCTACTGTGGAATCCTTGTTCGTACCAACTATACGGTCAGATGCTTTAATTTGCTTAACCGGAATAGTGATAATGTCTGATTTACATTCATTGCCTGAATTCGAAGTTACGATTAATTGAGCTTTGTATGGCAACTCATCAGTTGGATATTCTAAATCATCATTCATCCAGTCCCACATTCTGGTTGGTTGAATGACTCCTATATCTTCAAATTGTTTCCACATTTTGTCGCCACGTTTTACTTCGATGCGTCGTTTAGATACGATTTGGTCGTCGATACCGTTAGTCATTGTAAATCTCATAGTATCAGGCTCCGGTACAGTACGAGTATCAACCTCGAATACCGGTTTCATTACGTCCCAATCCGGGCATAAGATTTCAACACGTCTATTCTCGACAATACCCAAAGAATCTTTTAAATTCGACACAATTTCAGGTTTATCTCTGAATGATAATTTCATTCTTTTTTCTTCGATTTGCCAAACGTCTTTTAGATAGTTATAAACAGCAGTGGCTCTTTCTTTCGATAGTCCGGCTTTCTTTTCAGCAGGAGTAGTACCGTCATTACAGCCAACGATTTCGATTTTTGAATCTGGATTTCTTTTTAATCTGAATCCGTAGATGTTTAGCATGTGGTAATACTTATCTAAAGTACCGCCAGGGATTGTAGTATCTGCGAATCCAGCTGTCTGAGATGCATTCTTGAATAATTTATATCGTTTAGGCATTTCAGCAGAACCTTCATCGAAGAATACATAATTTAGTAGAGGATATAAATCCCAAGTAAGTTTTTCTTCCATTACCAATCCATTGAATTGAGCCAATTCAGGTTTTTCAGTTTTATAGCGGCGTACATAATCTGCTTCACCGATTTGAGTGCCTAAAATTGGTCTTTGACCTAATGAAATTGTAACGTTTACTTCGTCGGATATTGTACCGGCTTGTTCTTCTTTGTAAGTAATAACTGGTTTATCAATTCTTTGAACTTTGCTTGCACTTCCATATTTTGGATTGCTTGCTGATATTTCAAAATTGATAAATGGGATAGAATCTTTTGGATTACCATAATCAGTATTAGAAACTACCATTTCAATTTCTTTTTTATAAACAGTAACCGAGTCAGAAATTTTTCTGTTGGTTATCGGATTGCTAATTGTGATAGTAGCCGGAATATTCTCTTGAGTACATTCATCTACTACATGTATTTTTAAGTTTACAGCTTTGAAAAACGAAGGAACGATAGCCATAAAAATGTCGTAATTGCCTTGGTAACCGGGAATATCAGTACGCTCAGAAGCGAAATAAATAATATCTCCAGAAGCAGGAAGAGAAATGAATGATTCGTCTGCTTTAGTATTAATTGGTTCGCCTAAATTTAATGGTTTAGACCAGTTAGTGCCGTCTTCAGTTTTGGTGTAATAAAAATCTAATCCACCAACGCTTGGTTTGAGACCATTAGATGCAAAAAACAAAGTTTGATTGTCAGCTGAAATAAAAGGAGACCAATCTTGATCCTTTGTATTTACCTGCTCTAAGTTTTTCGCTGGCAGCCATTCTTCTGTGTTATCGTCAAAGTCTGAATACCAGATGTCAATATTGTCCACATCGCCTTTGCCATTTGAGTTCGGTCCTGGGCGACTAGATGCAAAATATATTCTTCTTTGGTCAGGAGATATAGCCGGCTGCGAATCCCAATACTTAGAATTTACGTTTGGACCTAAGTTAACAGGTAATCCCCATTTATCGCCTTCAATCGTAGTTTTGTAAATATCGCAATCGCCTAAGCCGTCTGCTCTATTACATCCTGTGAAATAGAGTGATTGCTTATCAGCAGCTATTGAAGCTACGCCTTCGTTAAGTATGGTGTTTACTCCACGTTCTCCGAAGTTAGTAGTTGTGTCTATATTAAATGGTTTAAAAAAGACAGTATCTAATCTATTCTCTTTTTTTGCAGCCCAAAAATCGTGGGATCCATTGCCATCACTTTCTAATTTGCTTCCCGGACGATCGCTCACATAGTAAAGTGTTTTACCATCGGCAGAAATTGTTGGTGCATAGTCCAACCCTTTGTAGTTTACTACAGGACCTAGATTATAAATTTTGATTCTTTTAGTGTTTTTGAAGACGTTTTTGTCATCTTCATCTTGAAGAGTTTTCGCACCGGCATCAATACTCATTGCCATTAAAAATAGCCCACCAGTATTTGACGACGAGAGTCGCTGGATTTTAATTTCATCAATCGCATGTGATTTTGAAACCCCTATGCTTATGTCTAATAAACATAAAATTAGAAATAATATCGTAAAAGCTCGACGCATATCCTTTTACCCAATGTGTTTATAATACTTTATATTTGACTATATATTGCCAAAATATTTGCTTTATAAATGTGCAAATATTCAGAAGCATAAATTACTTCAAATACTTGAAAAACACAAAGATAATTTACAAAAATCCGAAATTATTATATAATAGTTGGGTATTTAAGGTATATATTAAGAATGATTTAATATTTATCTCTGGCTAAAGCGGTAATTCTTGTACAATTATGTATTAGATTAAAAAGATACCGAAAGTCCGTTAATAATATATATGTCATACTTTTTCAAATCAAAATGAGCAGTATTGTTATATCTGTAATTTAGAGAAGTATAAAAGGATAAATATTCAGTAATCTTAAAACTAAATTTTGAATCATTTAATAATCTGTAATTTTGGAAATTTGCAAATGACGCTTGATAATATAGTGTCGTTGAGAACGAAATAGTGCTGGATAAATTATAAAGAAAATTGAAATAATTGGTAGTTCGTATCGCATTGGTCGAACTGTCTCTAATTAGACTTAATATTTCATTTTCTGCCATTATTCCGCTTCCAATAATAAATTGGAAATTATTATTACTTGAATCCGAGATAATCCTATCAACATTTAACCGTATTCCCGCACCAATTAGATTTCTGTCTTTTAGTAAAATAAACTTGTTAAATTCTTTTTGGTAGAAGGTTTCGATTCCGAATAGTTTGTTGATATTATATTCAATT
>CAZIIZ010000265.1:0-4996 GCA_964539225.1 uncultured Hyphomicrobiales bacterium
GTGAAAGAAATCATCGACGGAATCGGTGCTATCGTTGAATTTATGCCAAAGAAACAAGGTCTTGTGCATATCTCTCAATTAGCTAACGAAAGAATCGAAAACGTAACCGACATAGTAAATATCGGCGATAAATTCGACGTTATGCTAATCGAAGCTACAAGAGACGGAAAATACAGACTAAGCCGTAAAGCCGGATTAGATCCAGAACATTACGTTATGCCAGCACCTCGCCAAGATACTCGTGGCGGCGGCGACAGACGCGGTGGCGGCGGTGATAGACGTGGCGGCGGCGGCGGAGACAGACGCGATAGCAGAGACAGAAGATAATTCTACTTAGAGCTATATAAAATTAAATACAGCCCTTGCAGATTAATATTTGCAAGGGCTGTATTTTTTACGGAATATCGGAAATGACTATTAATCTTCGAACCTGAAAATGTATCCAATTCCAAACATTATTTGCGGTGAATTAAAGTCTCCAGCTCCGGCAGATAAACCAATATTTGCGTAAAATCCTTTATAATTAAAATCTGCTCCGACAGTAGCATAAAGATATTCAGAATAATTATGGTAACTATTATCATAATCACTGTTATATATTTTATCTTCTATTTCAAGATATCCGACTCCAATATATAAATGCGAACATAAAACATTTGTATTTTTTATGCTATACATTAAATCAGTTTGAATTCCTTTAGTTCTTTTTGATATACCGCCCCCACTAATTCTAACGCCATAGTTATTACGGAAGTCATATCCTATCACAAGATTTAATACGCCGGGCGTACCGATTGCTAATCCAAAATTTGTATATGATTTTCTATCATCTGGCTTCTCAGGCTCAAGCACTTTATCTGGTATCGGAATTTCTCGTTTATCAGCGATGGCTCTCCAATTATTTTGTTCAATTTTTCTATCATTTAGCAGCAAATAGTCAAAATCATCTCTACTAATAATCAACTCGTTTTCCTCTTCATCTACAAATATCAGATTATTATCACTTGCTTCGATCAAGGATAATTTATACACTGCTCCCTTATTAGTATAAACATCATTGAACACTCGTTTGCGAGAAACCAAGCTATCTTGATTAATTTTGACTATCGTGCCAAATTCATCAATTAACACTATATTGGGCTTGTCAAAAAACTTGAACAGCCCGAAATAGACCTTGTCTTTCGTACAGAATTCTTCCATTGCGTTTGCAGTAAGTCCACTACTTATAATAATCAACATGATAAACAATAATTTCTTCATTTTTTTCTCCGGTATATATTAGTATGTTTTAATTAATATCTGATTAGATTTACATCGTAATTTCATACAAATATAATAATTATCCGCATATTAACCAAATGATAATATTCAAATAAATAGCCGAACCCATAATTACGAGTTCGGCTATTTATGTTTATTACTAAGTCTCTAAATATCGTTTACTGACTTATCTGCGTCTATTCTTTCCTTCGGCAAGAAATCTGCGTCTGCTGTTTAGCTTTTTAACTGCAATACCTTCTGATTCAAAATTATCTCTAAGAGCAAATCTACTCAACATGTTGCTAAGAGTTTCTGCATTGTCTTTCATCTCAAGAGACGTTTCAGCTGTTTTATCAGCTCCGGCAGTATTCTGCTGGGTAATTTTATCAATTTGGTGGAAACCTATTTGCAACTGAGCCAATCCTTCGGACTGTTCAATCGAAGCGTTTGCGATTTCAGAGATTAAATCAGCTACTTTCGTAGATTGCACCTGAATTTCTGCAAGCACAATAGCTGTTTTTTCGCTTAAATTAGAACCACGATCAACAGTTTTAATTGATCCCTCAATTAGGTCTGCAGTTTCTTTCGCAGCAGTAGCCGATCGAGCAGCAAGATTACGAACTTCTTCAGCTACTACAGCGAAGCCTTGTCCGTGAACACCGGCTCTGGCGGCTTCGACTGCGGCATTCAATGCGAGTAAGTTGGTTTGGAAAGCTATTTCGTCGATTACTTTAATAATTTTCGCAATATTTTTGCTTGATTCATTAATATCATTCATAGCAATATTTAATTGCTTCATTTCTTCATTACCTTTAGAACCGAAATCACGAGATTTAGCTGCTAATTCCTTAGCTTGATTAGCATTGTATGCATTAGCTTGGACTTGAGAACCAATCTCAGTCATCGAGCTTGACATTTGCTCTATTGAAGCGGCTTGCTCAGACGCTGCCTCGGAAAGCTTATGGGAAGTGTTAGATAATTCTTGAGAATTATCCATTACTTTCATCAACACTTCGGATACTTGACTCAATATATCATTGATAGACTCAATAGTATTATTAAGTGAATCCTTTAATAAAGCGTGGTCGCCTTTGAAATTTCCTTCCATCGTCAGGGTTAAATCGCCAGCAGCCATTGATTGCAATACCGCAACTGCTTCACGAGTCGGAGCTACCGCAGCAGCAAGCGTTTCGTTGAGTCCTTGGATAATTTTTCGGAACTCACCATTATGTTTTTGCTCATCGGCTCTAGTATCCAAATGACCTTCGATAGCAGCATTTGATAGCATTTTAGAATCATTAACCAAAGCATTAATAGCAGTAATACATTGATTTAAGTTATTTTTGATTTCGTTAAAATCGCCTTGATAATTATCAATAATTTGAGGTGGAATATCGCCTTTAGCTATTCTGTCCATATATTCAGCAGAGACATTTAAAGGTTTAATAATTGCATCAAGGGTACTATTCACTCCTTCAATAATTTTCCGGAAATCGCCTTGTTGCTTGCTAACATCAGCTCTAGTGTCTAATTTTCCATTAACTGCCGATTTGGCGAGCGAAGTAGAATCAGTAATAAGTCGATTGATAGAACCTAAAGCTGTAGTCATACTTGCATCAATTCTTGAGAAATTCTCAAATGCTTCTTTAGTATGAGCTCCTGCAGGCTGAATATTGAAATCGAATTTTAGTGAACCAATTGAAAGTTCTTCTAAATTCTTAGATAGTCGCTCGATTTCCTTTTTGGTATAATTATTTAATGCTAAAATGTTAGACAAATCTGTTACAATTTCTACATATCCTACTTTTTCGCCTTTAGTATTCAATATATAAGAAGTATCTTGTTTGCAGTGCATTCCGCACCAATCAAAGTAACTTTCGCCCACGCCTTTATGCAATTGCATAATTCCGCATTTATCAGTATTACATATATTAGCATTAGCAGAACAGCACGGCATCCCAACAGCTTCTTTTCTGTTTTTAATAATATTTTGTTCGATCATCAACGTTTCGAATGCTTTATTTAGAAATACCCAATTCATATTCATGTCGATAACGTGAACCGGGAACGGGGTGGCATCTAAAATTGACTCGAACCAAAATACTTTATCGACCACGGTATCCAAAGTATTATTTACGCCCTCGACAATCTTTCTAAAATCGCCTTGATGCTGTTTCGTATCAGCACGTTTATTGAAGTCTCCCTTAAGTGCAGCTACTGATAATGAACTAGAATCCTTCACAAGTAAATCAATTGCAGATATACACTGATTAATATTCAATCTGAATTTATCAAAGTCTCCGCTTGCTTCATCATGAATCAATTCTGGAATATCACCATTGGAAATTCTACGCATATACTCTGCGTTCAGAGTTAATGGATTAATTACTGATTCTAGTGCATCATTAATTCCGGAAGCAATTTCTTGAAAAACTCCTTGGAATTTATTTTCATCAGAACGACGAGTTAAATCGCCGAATGTAATAGAGTCCGTCAATTCAGAAAGTTCATCCTTGATGCTTCGAATAGATTCAATTAATTTCATACCGGCGGGAACTAGTTTATCATTCTCGCTTCTCTTGCCAATATTCTTAATAAATTCATAATCATCAAGTTTTCCATCAGCAATATGTCCAATAATTCTGGCGAAATTATTCACTCGTAACTGTGCCGCTTCGGTTGCTGTTTTAATTTCCTGCCATATACCTTGATATTCATTTTTAAATTTCGTTTCATAATCATTATTAGACATAGCAAACAGTATTTCGGCAGTTTCATTAATAGGATTAGATATTGATTGCATCAATTGATTCATTTCTCGCACTAATTTACGATACTCGCCCTGATGTTTATTCTCGTCTATTCTACCGCTAATATCTCCATTAACAGCTTTAGCAGACAGACCATTTGCATCATTAACTAAAGAAGAAATTGCATCAATACATTGATTAATATTGTTTTTAATTTCGTTAAAATCGCCACGATAATCATCTTGAATTTTTGGCGGCATGTCGCCTTTTGCTATTCTGTCGATATACTCAGCAGCTACATTCATAGGTCCGATAATGGAATCCAATGTTAAATTGAATCCTTGCACTAATCTTTGATACGATCCTTTGAATTTATTCGTATTGCCTCGAACGTCTAATTTTCCTTGAATTGCGGATTCAACCAAATGTCGAATTTCTTCAACTACTGCAATCATATTATTTTTTACATTCGCTAAGCTTTGAGTAATTTTTGCTTGATCTCCTTGCAAAGCACGCATATCATTATCGAAATCACCAAATCCGTATTGATTAACGATATCCAAGATTTCAAAGATAAGTTCAGTTTTCTGTTTAGTCCCAGCATTCGTTTGTTTAGCGATGTTGCGATAGAATCCCAAAAACTTAACTTCGTCTATATATGAATTCATATTACCGGCTGCCTGAAGCTTATTAGTATCTTCCATTTCTTTAACAAATCCGGCGAGGGAATCAATCATCAAATTAATATTATTTTTAATCTCATTGAAATCGCCTCTGTAATCATCAACAATTATCGGCGGCAAATCGCCTTTTGAGATTCTGTCTACATATTCAGCAGCAACATTAAGTGGTCGTATTATGGCATCTAAAGTATCATTTACTCCTGATAATAATTCCTGATATGCACCCTGATACTTACGACTATCGCCACGATAATCTAATTTGCCATCCTTGGTATTCTTAGTTAGTAAATGAGTATCTTCGAC
>CAZIIZ010000266.1:0-4967 GCA_964539225.1 uncultured Hyphomicrobiales bacterium
AGACTTAATACCATTAATAGTGTGAATGAAACCAATGAAGTTAACCTTAGCTCCGATATGACGTGATAACTGATAGATTAATTTTACCCAACTCGGACAGCCGATTTCCAACTCAGTATTTTCAGGCAAATATACATGAATATTCTTAGTTACATTGATGGGATGAATAATTTTTGTTACCAAAATCATAGTATTTGTCAAATTTAAAAGCTGTTCTAACTGTTTGTTATTTATACTTCCGAAAGCATTTGATTTGAAATTCCAACCAATAATTACGCAATTTGCTACTAATTCTTTGATAGCTCTTGCTATACCATCAGTTATACTCGTATCAACTCTTGATACAATTTGCATACGAACATTGACAGATTCGGCTAGTCTTTTAGCACTTTTCAAAGAATCATAATTCCTCAGAATTAGCTCTTCGCTTTTGCTTTCATCAGTAATAACTGAGAGCGGATAAATTGGTTCAGGATTATTTTCCTTAATTGCTAAAGCTAAGTCTAGAAGGGATTCAACTGTTTTTTGATTAGAAAATGGTACTAAAATCTTTTGTTGTTTAGTTTGAATATTATCAAGAAAATGTTGAGAAGAAATGGCTACTCTTTTACCGAATTTATCAACAATAAATGAGGAGAAAATGCAAGAAATGAGGATTAATATCACTGTAGCATTCAAAAAAGTTTCGGGCAATACTCCAAGTTTAAAACCTACAAGTGTAATCGCTATAGTAGCTGCTGCATGAGAACTGTTTAGCCCTAATACTAAAAATCTTTGATCAGAAGTAAATTTGAATATCTTTTTGGCAAAATATGTAGCACAAAAGATACCAAATAAAGACGATACAAAAAAAGCAATGCCCAAGCCTAAGCTATCGAATTTACTAATAATTATACGGACATCTACTAACATCCCAACGCCTATAAGAAAGAATGGAATAAAAATAGAATTACCAATAAATTCTATTCTACCCATTAATACTGAACTATTCGGAATTAGTTTGTTTAGAGCTAAACCAGTTAAAAATGCTCCAATAATAGCTTCTAAACCGATAATCTGCGAAAGAAAACTTCCCAAGAAGGCTAAGGACAATACGAATATATATTGATTAATGTTGTCTTGCTCAATATTCTTAAAATAATAGGAAGTAGCGAAAGGGAAAATCTTGAATATCGTATAGAGAAATAATGCTATTAATACGATTAACTTGATGATATAATAAGCATTTAAAGAACCTTCGGCGAAATTCTCAATAAAACCAAGCGATAACAATACAAAAGTATCGGTAATAATTGTACCGCCTACTGCCGTGGTTACAGCAGCATTGCGAGTTAAGCCCATGCGAATAGCAATTGGATACGAAACTAAGGTGTTTGTAGAAAGCATAATTGAAATCAGCAATGCTTGGATAACAGAAAGATGTAAAATACCGAATGTTAGAATTAATCCAGTTGAAAGAGGCAAAAGAAATAGCAAAAGCCCATAAGCTATACCTTTGAACCTATTTAATTTGAATTGAAGTAAATCTATTTCCAGACCAGCTATAAACATAATGTACAACAATCCTACTGTACCAAATAGCTCAATACTGCTGTCTCTTGCAATGAGGTTAATGCCTTTGGGGCCGACGAACATTCCGGCAATAATTAATCCTACAATACCTGGTATCCTTAATCGTTTTAAAACTAAGGGAGCAAGCAAAATAATAAATAAAACTATCCCGAATACAATTACCGGATTATTTAATGGTAATTTTAAGTTTAGAAAATCCATAATTTTATATCAAAAGTGATTTTTGTAAATAATATCCGAAATATATAAAAATTATTATAATAAACAATAGAATAATTTTGATTATTGCGAAAAATAACTGATATTTGTATTCCAAGCAGTATAAAAAAGAGAAAACTTGAGAAATGAACGATAATACAATAAAAGCTGTTATAGCTGCCGGCGGTACCGGCGGACATTTGTTCCCAGCGTTAGCAATTGCTGAGGAATTTAAAGTACAAACAAATGGAAAATTTGAAGCTTACTTTGTAGGCAATCCGAACAAATTAGAAGCTAGAATAGTACCCGAACAGGGGTATAGCTTCTCCCCTATTTCAATTACCGGATTTCATGGATTAATGACTCCATCTACTTTCACACTCCCGTTTAGAATCGTAAAATCTTTAATGACGATTCGGCAAATAATAAAGAAACAAAAACCAGATTTTGTATTATGCACTGGGGCTTACTTAAGTTACCCCGCAGGAATAGCCGCAAACCAAATGAGAATTCCTTTAGTATTGATGGAATCTAATGTCTATCCGGGCAAAACTATTCGATTATTAGCTCCTAAAGCAGATTTAATTATTACTACATTTGAAGATAGTAAAAAATACTTCCCTGAAAATACACATAAAAACATAGTATGCCTTGGGAATCCTTTGCGTAAAATGTTTGAAAATATGCCTAGTAAGGAAACAGCAAGGCAGAAACTCGGACTTCATCCCGACAAAAAAACTATTTTGATATTCGGTGGGAGTCTCGGAGCAAGAGCAATTAATCAGGCTGCACGTACTGCGTTTGAACTATTTATAGACTCGGATGTGCAATTTATATGGCAGACCGGCAACGATTACAAATTATCAAGCAAATTGCCGGATAACGTGTTAATGTATAAATTTATTGACGATATGGCAACTGTATATGCCGCAGCAGATTTAGTAGTAGCAAGATCCGGAGCCACTACTATTGCCGAATTATGCTACACATCCAAACCGTCTATACTAATACCATTGCCTTCAGCTTCTAATAATGAGCAGGCGAGCAATGCAGTAGAAATGTCCCAAAAAGGTGCAGCGATAATTATTGATAATGTGGACGTAGGAGCTAAATTGGGAGCATTACTCAAAGAATTAATTGCTGATAGTGGGCGATTAATTACTATGTCGGGCGAGGCAAGTCTGCTTTCTAAAAGAGATGCAGCTGGAAATAGCGTAAAAATGATAAGAGAATTGATTAGTAAATAAATACTGTCCGAAAACGACAATGTTTTCGATAATGATATAAAGTGAGAAATAATTTTAGAAATAAATAAATAAATGTTTGTTTATTATAAAAATATTTTTATATTTGAATGCCTCAATAGTAACGGAATTGGGGAATCTATAATATTAGCGCGAGGGAAATAACTGCAATAAATCCATAAGTCTAATAATGTAAAGTATTTAACGGTACGACAAGTTGTTTGTATTTGTTGGATTGTTTAGTTTATCTCGAAATTTTTTAGATTTTTATAAAAAAATCAATTTCAATAAGTTTTTAAATAAGTAATATTTTAACAACATATTTTGGAGTTTTTTATGACAAAACTAAAGCTCGTACGCTATCTTTATAGCTTGCTTTTTCTAATCATACTCTCGGCAATACCGAGTAGGGCTATTGATGTACAAATTGGTACAGGAACGGAAACAAATTTTGGTTCATTTATTGGTAATTGGGGTGGTGAAAAATCACAATATATTTTCACTGCTGAAGAAATAACCTCAAATGGCGGAATGACAGGATTTATTAATTCACTAAGTTTTAAAATGGTTGAAAATACTGCAACAAGTAATGATTTATCCAGCTTTTCGGTTAAATTGCAGAATACAACCCTAAGCACATTTTCATCATTTGTTTCAGAAGGATGGACTACTGCTTATACTGGTGCTTATACTTTACCAACGACAGCCGGATGGATTACTATACCATTCCAAACGCCGTATTTGTGGGATGGCTCATCAAGCATATTAATTGAAGTTTGTTGGGCAATTGGTGCTTATACACGTGGCGGTACTGCTAATTTTGAATATACTACAACTACTAATGAGTTATATAGATACCAATTGGAGGATAATCGAACTTCATGTAGTGGTATCGTTGGTGAGGGAAGTAATTCAACAAGTAGGCCTAATATATTATTAGATTTACTTCCTGCTACATTGCCATATTTGACTGTCGCTCCTTCAAATTGGTCATTTGGATATATTCCAAATAGTACAGTGTCCGAACCTAAGACATTCTTAATCGGTGGAGATAATTTGAACCCATCAGAGGGAGAATTAACAATAACACTTCCTGGAAATCCTGCTTTTCAAGTATCTACCGACGGCGGTGCTACTTGGTTAACAGAGCAAGGTACTGTCCCTTATGTCGGCAATCCAATTGCGACTCTGATACCATTGCAAGTTAGATTTCTTCCTACTGAGGAATTAAATTATACTGATTCTGTTATTATTACTGGTGGATCTGCGACAGCAAAAATTAAGTTAAAAGGTACATCTGTATTGCAATACTGCGTACCTAATAATTATATTTATGGTGCAGATATTGCAAGCGTTACTGTCGGTTCTTTTACATATACTTCGCAACCTATTAGTCCGGTTTTATCGAACCCGACTGCTAATCAAAGTTATAATGATTTTAGATCAGTTGCACAAGCAATTGTTTTAAAAGCAGGTACAGCTGTACCATATTCATTTAATATTATAAATGATGGAGATTGGACTACCAATTATTACATGAAAGTGTACGCAGATTTGAATAGAGACTCGTACCTTAATCCAGTTACCGAATTAGTGGATTCTATATTTATTTCTAGTACATGGCCTACTAACGGTGTTGTTAATGGAGTAATGGATATTCCGGCAAACGGCTTGGTTGGTCAAAATACATTAATCAGATTCCTGTTTGCTCAAACGGAAAATGCAACGCCATGTACTTTAGGAAATTGGGATTATAGAGAAGTTGAAGATTACTGGCTCAGTCTTACTGCTCCAGATCCTTATGTATTTTCGACTCCAAAAAGTTTAAATTTGGGCTATGCTGCCCCAAATACTACTTCTAGTAATGGTGTGCTGAACATGACTGCAGGAATGTTAACTCCGGCTTCCGGTAGTTTAACTGCTACAGTTACAAATAATTTCCAAATATCATTG
>CAZIIZ010000267.1:0-4956 GCA_964539225.1 uncultured Hyphomicrobiales bacterium
TAAACAAAGAAGACCCAGGCAGATTCCATATCTCTACTTTTGATGATTTTATAATCAACAACTCAGTCGATGGAACTATTGGATATAATTTCTTCAAAAACCGCAAGACCGAATTAAATATTGGACTAAGCTATAAAAGCTACCTTAAGAATTCTATTAAGAATTGGCTACTTGCAGATATTTCGATTTCTCAGGAAATCAGCAATAAGACTAGTATTACTTTGGGCTATTCGATTCTGCCTAAATTTTATATTCGGCATTATAGAGATTTTGATTATGCTTTGCTTTACGGATATACTCCTGAATCATTGAAAGAGTTTTCATTCTCTAAAGAAAATATCAATTTGAGAGTGAAACATAATTATAATAAGGATTTAACCCTGAACGCAGGCATATCATACAGCAGTTATATTTATCCTAAAGAATTTACCGAATACGACAGTAAAGATTATGCAATCGAAATTGGTGCGGATTACAAAACTTCAGCTAAGTTAAAATTCTTCGGTTCATACAAATTTGTTTATTCCGATGCCAGAGGATTCGCTCAACCCGAAGCCGAACCATATATTTTCACTCATTCTGACGCTACTTATTACGAACATATATTCAGTATCGGTTCAAGATATTATTTACCACATATATTCGAACACAAAAGCTTTGCATCAATTACCCTAAATTATAATCGAGCAATATTTACTACTGATCACGCTCCGGAATTAGACGACCTCCATTCCGGAAGAGTTGACAACGAAATCAAAGCCGGATTGAATTATAATTTCATCTTTGACGATAATTTGACTTTCGGTTTGGGATATAATTATTTTATAAAAAGTTGCGATGCTTATTCTGCGATAAATAGACAAAGCATTATGGACGAGAAAAATTATAACAAGAATGTGTTATCTTTCGACATCATTTATAAATTTAACAAATAAATAAGGAAAAACATAAAAATGAAAAATATTAACATCCTCTCCCTCATTCTGATTTCAGTTCTTTTCGTAGCTTGCCTTTCTCCGAATGAACCCGACGCATTGACTAACTCTGAAGTGGCGGGATTTAAAGTCCTGTCTAAAATTAATATTCAGGGTTATGCCGAAGATGCTGTAATCAAGGACAATATGGTATATATTGCTCAGGGCGAAGGCGGATTGTCAATAATTAATATTTCTAATCCGGCTCTACCAATTATCCAAAAGTCTATATTCGACGGTCTGCGTGGCTATTCCAAAAAGATAGCCTTGAAAGACAAAATTGTGTATCTGGCAGCAAATACTTTCGGAATTAATGTGGTGGACGTAAACGATCCAGCTAATCCAACTGTATTAGCTACTAATTTAGAAATGAAACCGGCTAAAGATGTGTACGTATTCGGAGATTTCTTGTTTACAGCTATAAGCGAGCAAGGAGTAAAAATAGCAGATATTTCTACAGCCGCCACTCCTGATATAGCCGGACGAATTCAGACATTAGCGGGCTATTCTCGCTCGAATATCGTTACTAAGGATAGTGTATTAATTACAAGTTGCGGTGAAATGGGCTTAGGCTTCACAAGCATCAGGAATATAAAAACAGGATTTGAATCATTCCCTACTTTGAGATTATTTAACACAGATGGTTATTGCGAAGCATCCGCATTAAGCCAAGACGGTAAGTACTTAGTGGCTGCTTGCGGAAATTCAGGATTAATTATTTTCGACATTACGGATTTAAACAATATCAAAGAAGTTGCTCGCTTGAATCCAGGCGGATATGCGAATGATATTCTAATAAACAAAAACTTTGCAATACTGTCTTCTTCCAATAGAGGCGTTCAAATAATTTCAATTGCAGATATTTACAATCCAAAATTATTAGGCACAATTCCGCTTCAAGACATTACCGGACTTAGTATCGACAAACAGTATTTAGTCGCAACAGATGAATCCGAAGGAATGGTTTTAATACAAATGCCGGAATAGTTTATACAGTAATAAATACTGTCGCAGAACGAGATTAGAATTGTAGTTACTGCGAAACGAGTTCTTCTAATAAATTCGTTCTTACAATTTTCAGCGTAGCTAATCCAGTATTTTGTTAGTCGATAATAATACTGGATGCTTCGCTTCGATCAGCTTGACAATATTTCTACGAGTTACTTTCCTTTTTGCTTAACTCAAGAGATTTAGGCTTCTCATCCTTCGGACCTCGAAGATGAATTACGAGTCCATTCAAGAAATTACGAAGGATCTGATCTCCACATTTCACAAATTTCGGGTGATCGTCCGCTCTAAACATTTCTCCGAGCTCGGCATTAGAAATTTTAAAGCCGACCAAACTCAGGATATGGATAATATCATCATTGCGTAGCTTTAATGCTACTCGTAGCTTTTTCAATATATCATTATTAGACATATTATTCCCTTAAATTATTTATAGTAAAATTGGATCTTGATTCGGTGCTAATTTCACGGACACTACCTTCGAAACACCTTCTTCGTGCATCGTAACGCCATACAGCGTATCGGCGGCAATCATCGTTTTCTTATTATGCGTTACCATCAGGAATTGCGTATCGACGCTGAACTGCTTAATCATACCGAGAAATCTATCGATATTCATATCGTCGAGCGGAGCATCCACCTCGTCAAGAATACAGAACGGACTCGGTTTTACCAAATAAATTCCGAATAATAATGCTATAGCAGTTAAGGTTTTCTCGCCTTGCGAAAGCATTTCGATAGAGTGTGGTTTTTTTCCCGGAGGTTTTGCCATTATTTCTATGTCGCAATCTAAGATGCTCGCACCGGTAAGTCGCAATTCGGAATCTGCATCTTCGTTAAATAACTTTTTAAACAGCATTTGGAAATTAGCATTTACTAAATCGAAAGTATCACGAAATTTCTTTTCGGCTGTATCATTGATTTCGGAAATAGTTTCTTGCAAAGTTTTTTCGGAATCAGTTAAGTCCTTCAATTGCTCTTCATAAAAAGTAAAACGCTTACTTTGTGCTTCGAATTCCTCCAAAGCCATAAAGTTCACATTGCCGAGTTGGGAAAGTTTGCTTTTAATATCAATTAATTCAGCTTTCGCTTCCGGCACGGATTCTAATTCAATAGTTTGAATTTCGTCGGAATACAAATCAACTTCAAAAGATTCCGCAGCTCGCTCGTTTAGATTCTTAAGATGAGATTTGGTCTCGTTTATTCTCAATTCAATTTGGTGCAAAGATTCGGTTATACGGTCATAATTTTTACGTTTTTGGGCTAAATCATTGGAATATTGTTCGATTTGCTCGTCCAAATTTGCTTTCCTCTCGGCGAGCTTTTCTCTTTGATTTTTTGCATCATCGTATTTCTCGTTCAAATCCTGCAAATCAGCTTCATGTTTGGAAATTGTTTCACTAATTCTGACGAGATTGTTTTCGTTTTCAGCGATTTCTTTTTTTAGATTTTCGATTCTTCCGGCAGTATTTTTAATATCATTGTCGTTTCGCTGAATTTCGGCTTTAGCGGCATTAATCTGAGCTTCGATTTTAATACGATTCATCTCGGCTAATTTTAATTCTTCTTCTTTAGCTTTTAATTCAGTTTCTTCTTTCTGAACTTTTGCTTGAATAGCTCGGAATTCTTCTCGAGATAAATTCAACTTCGCTTCTATTTCGTCGATTTCTGTTTGAGCAGATTCCTCTTCGGTAAGAATATTTTTCAATTCTTCTTCGTATCGAGCAGTATTTTTCTCGAATGCCGAAATATTATTTTCTAATGCTTCTGCTTTATAAATCAATTGATTGATAAGCTGTTCATTTTTATTGATTGCGGCTTCGGCAGCTTTAAGTTCTTCGGTTAAAGCACGAATATCTATGCAATCCAAATCGTCCTTAGCTTCTTTTAATTCTGCTTCTAGTACTTCAATGTCTTTGCGAATATCTTCGATTTCTGCTTTTAGAGCATTAATTCTCTCACGTTTGCCGACAGTCTGTCCTTCTTTTTTCAGAACTCCACCGCCACGAATTAATCCCGAAGAGCGAACAATTTCGCCTTTCAATGTAATTGCTGTATCAGCTAATTTTTCGTTTACAATTCTGTGAGCAGTCGCAATATCTTCTGTAATTATGGTATTGCCCAACAGAATTCGCAGGAAACTTCTCAAAGTATCATCGACCCTAACTATTTCGCTAAGTACTCCGAACACTTTCGCATCTTCTACTGATACTTTAGGAATATTCGCTTCCAACACCAAAGGCACTAAACTTCTGCAAATAAATGATGCTTTGCCTTTGCTGCCATTATTCAAAGCAGCAATAGCTTTCTGAGCTGTTTCAGGAGTATCTACGATGAAGGAATACGCAGAGCTACCCAATGCAGCTTCGATAGCGATACGATAGGTTTCGTCGGCTCCAACGGCTTCGATTAATATCGTCTTTTCGCCGTCGAATTGCCAATTATTATTATTCAATAAATATTTGGCACTATCATCCACATCCACCAAACTATTCAAAAAGTCTAACGAAGCACGCTTAGAACTTAAATTATTCTTCTTATCGGATATTTTATTGCGAATGGTTTCTATTTGATTTTTAAGTGCATTCTGTTGCTCTTGAGCATTTTTTAATTCATCTTCAGCTTCGCTTTGTGAATTAGCTAAACCTTCTCGTTGAGCTGTAGCTTCGCTTTGACGAATCTCTAAATTCTCCATATCGGAGCGTACTTTATCTATATCGGCGTAGCCACGTTCGAGTAATCCTTCTAAACTTTCTTTTCGATTGCGATTTTTATGCAGTGCATTTTTGATTGAATTCAGTGAATTCTGCAAATTAATCACGTCTTCATTGGCGAAATTAGCATCTTGACGACTTTCTTTCACACGAGTATAGACTTCGTCTCTATCAATGCGTGCCGACGACGTTAATTCCTTATTAGTTGCTTGTTCTTCGCTATATTGCTCTAAGCGAGTTTTTGCGGCTTCAATATTTTC
>CAZIIZ010000268.1:0-4950 GCA_964539225.1 uncultured Hyphomicrobiales bacterium
CTTAATCTCAAATTTAGAATATTCGAATTCTGCTCCAAATCTCATATCGTCCAATAACTGAATTGAAATTCCTGTATTGAAGGAATATTCATTGAATACTGAATTAAATATTCCGCATATTCCAAACCGAGCTTGAATAGCATTGGCAAATAATGGAGTAGCTATAGACAATTCAGCGGGATTTATTTCGTTAGTGCCGTATTTATTCGGAAAGGCTTCCGCTATTATAAGTGCAGTACTGTCTCTAAGGGCAATAGCCGGATTTATGCGACCGAGCGAAAAGAATTCAGAGGATTCGGTCGCAGAATTTATTAGTTGCAAATATCTTTTCGGCGAAGGAATTGCCGAATAAATATTATCTGAACTAGTTATTAACGCACTAAATAATAAAAAAATTGCAAGTATTTTATTTTTTAATTGATACATAAGATTTTTTTTTATAATTTGCCGTTCCATAAATTGCATATATGTATAGATTAAATAAATACTCTATAAATACGTCGTTAAAATAACTAAAATTATACAAAAAGGCAAGAAAAAATGTTAAAAATATTAAAATCGGTAGTAATATTAATTATATTCTCTGTTTGCAATTCATTTTCGCAAGAAATCAAGTGCGACGTAGTAGTTAATATGGAGCAAGTCGATTTCGAAGCTCGAAATTTTGTATCGTCTTTAGAACGAGATTTAGAGAGCTATATCAATAATCAGAAATTTTCGGACATTGATTGGGATGGCGACAAAATTCCCGTCGAAATGCAAGTCATTTTATCAGGTGGTACTAAAAACGTATTCTCAGCTCGAATAATGCTTAATTCTCGAAGAATATTGGACGGTCCGGATGAAGTGCCGAGTTCGTCGGTTTCATTGCAAATCTTTGATGAAACTTGGCGATTTGAATATAATAACGGGGCGAATCTAACGTACAATCCATCGAGATATGATAAGTTTACCAGTCTTGTCGATTACTATATGCTTATGATTATTGGCTTCGATATGGACACTTATCAAGCAAATGGAGGCAGTCCTGCTTTCGATAAAGCAAGAAACATCGCTGTTAATGCCGGTGCTGCCGATGCTGAAGGATTCGAGACCAATAAACAGCCTTCAGTTTTTAACAAGTATAATTTAGTCAATGAAATTTCAGATATGAGATATTCGGAAGTGAGACGACTAATTTTTGCTTATTATGCAAATGGATTAGATAAAATTGGTTTCGACCGCAATAAAGGAAAAGCAGAATTAAAAAATATTTTGATTGATATGGCTAATTACAAACGAAATAAATTAATTAATCACAGCCTTTTGCTTCAGGTGTTTTTCGAAACAAAAGCTAAAGAGATAGCCGGAATATTTAATGGTGATACAGACGAAGATTTTTTTGGAGATTTAATGTTTTTAGACCCAAGCAATACTATAATATATACTCAAGCCAAAGAAGGCAAATATAGCAAATAATGAAGATTATTCAACATAAATATAAATTTATTTTACAACAAATTATCGGAGAGATAATATGAAAAAAATTACCAAGATGCTGAGTCTATTGATTGTGATAGCCTTGGCTTTCCCGTTCTATAATGCTAAAGCAGACTCCAAGAGGATGTATTTATCAGAAGTATTTACTAGTTCGAGTTGTGCTCCGTGTGCATCATTTAATCCAACATTCGCATCGTATATGTATCCCAATGAGGATGTATATATCCCACTGAAAATCCATACTCAAGGTCCGTCTCCGACAGATCCAATGTATTCTAATAACGTAGCTTCTAATGCTGCAAGAGCAAGCTATTATGGTATATCGGCAGTGCCTACATTCATTTTTAATGGGGCAACCGTAAGCAATGATAATATAATCGCTCCATTTGCGAATATTGAACAATATAAAACCGCAACTTCGCCGATTACTCTTACTGTCCATCAAATTACAGATGCCAGCACTATTACAGCTAATGTAAAAGTGGCATCTTCTACTGCTCTAGCCGGAAAAATGCTGAGAATAGCTATAGTAGAGTGGGAAGTGGCTTACACAGGAACTAATGGCGATCCTATTCACGAGTGGGTGATGCGCGAAATGTTGCCAAATGCTGGTGGAACTGCTTTAAATGTAGCTGCTGGTGCATCGCAAGATGTTAGTTTGACATACACATTAACCCAAGGCGTTAACAAAAATAATCTATATGTAGTAGCATTCGTGCAGGATGATATTACTAAAGAAGTGCTTCAAGCCGGACATAATCTTGCAGAAAGACAAGTAAGAAGCGAGATAACAGTAGTGGGCGATGCCTTTACTAAAATCCAAAGATCTAATACAATCACTAAGGTGTTTAAAGTAAAAAATCTAAGCACTTTCAAATCAACATTTAGTGTTAAGATAGATGATAACTCATTTATTGTTGACAAAGCTGCATGCAAAGCTACTTTAAGTAAAGCATCGGTAACTTTAGAACCTAATGCTTCTGAAGATATTACTCTTACAATTGTAAGTAATGACCAAGCGTATTTTGCTAGAATATTGGTTGACGCTATCCCAACTTCTACAGACAAGATATCTCGTCCTGATTATGATAATTTCGATGTGTTGACTGAAGATGCTAAATATGCCGTATATATAGGCTATGGTAATTCAGGTGTTTACGCTTACGCTTCATTCCTTGCGAATTCTGAATATAAAAAAGACTTAGTAGCTATTCCGATAAGCTATGAAAATATATTGAAAAACTTCCCTCCGGTACAGTTCAAATTAGCTGTATTCGCTTTTGATGCTTCCAATTACGATAAAATCACAAATATCGCAGCAGCTGGAACAATTTCAGCAATTGACGATATGCTCGCTGCCGACAAAAGAGTATTAATGACTACTGAGTTTGCAACTTCTGCGGCATTTATGCCGAATAATACAGTCTTTGCTTCATTTAAGAGCTTGTTGAGTAATAAAATTCAAATACTTACTTCTACTGCTAGAATGAATGGTACGGTAGATGCAAATAATTCTGTTACTGGAATTACTCCATTCTCAATTACAGGACTTAATTCTGATCCAGTCGGTAAGTTATTCGGTAAAGTAAGCTGTACTCCATATATTAAAGATAATCAAGTGTATTGTTTCTTGAGCGATGCGATGACTATGTTTGATCCTCATACTTCTATACCAATGTGCTATTACGATACCGACCAAACTCAAATAGCAGGTATTAGAGCTGAGTTAGCTGCGGGTAAATTAGCTTATTTGACATTTGGATTTGATGCTATTAAATCAGATGCAGATCGTAGTAAAGTGTTCAATGGTATTGTTACTTGGTTGCTAAAAGACGTTTCAGACGAAGCTAAGATATTTGTAAGTACTTCAAATATTGAATTCAATGAAATAAAAGTTGGCGAGACTGCAAGTAAAAATATCAATATTACAAATACAGGATTAAAACCGTTAAAAATTGATAAAATTGAATTGTCTTATGGCGAAGAGAATTTTGCTATCCCAACATTCTCTGGTCCAGTAATTCTTGCTATCGGGGATACTTTTAATCTTAGGGTGGTATTTACTCCAAAAGCTATCGGTCAATGTGATGGCGGTGTTGTAATTACTTCTAATGCGTTCCTACAAAATGAGACTAATATTAACCTTTCAGGTGCTGGAACTGACGAAGTACAAGTACCAACTATTTCTGTATCATCTACAAAATTGAACTTCGATACAGTACAAGTATTAGAAACTAAATTCATTACTATTACCGTTAATAATACCGGTAACGTACCTTTGAATATCGAAAGTATCACTTTGCCGCAAAACGATCCAGTAGTGTTTGACGTTGAAGAGGGCGGCGATACTCCTTATGCAATTGATCCAGGTCAATCTGCTGATGTAGTAGTGTCGTTCCAACCGACTTCTGAAGGAAATTTCACAGGTCTATTAGAAATACAATCTACAGATCCTAACAACTTGATTACTAAAGTAGCTTTAGCTGGAAAAGGTTATATTGTGGATACTACTACTTCAGTAAATGATCCAATAAAAACTAATTCCGGTAACTTTACTATGCGTACCGTTCCGAATCCGATGGTTAACAACGGTTCTGTTGAATTTACAGTAATCAACACTCCTACTAATGTAGAAATGTACGTTATTGATGCTGCCGGCAAAACCATCGAAACAATTTATAATGGTAGTTCAGTATTAGGAACTATTAATTTACCAATTAATACTGAAAAATATTCTAACGGATATTATACAATTATTGCAAATGTAAACGGCGAGCAAATCAGCTTACCATTGATTATAACAAAATAATTTATTTAATTTAAAATAAATTGACTTCACAGCCGAGTAATTAACTTTATTCGGCTGTGTTAGTTTTATGACGAGCTACATACAATTAAAAGTTCATAAATATAAGGAACAAATTATGAAAACATTGAAAACAGTTTTAGCAATAATTATCTCGATTATTTTAGCAGTCGTTTTGATTAAAATGTCATTGTGGTTATTAGGCTTGATATTCAATATTGTTTGGTCTTTGGTAATAATCATAGCACTATGCGTAATAGGCACGCCAATATATTTTTATGTCAAAAAAACATTATTAAAATAATAAATTTAGATAATCTTATGAAAAAAATACTTTACTTGTTCGCTTTTGCTTTGATTCTGAATACTGTAGAATCCTCAGCAAAGGCTGATTCGATGACCGTGGATTTAGTGAGGATGTTTGGGCAGGATATATTCGAAACCAATGGTAAACCATATATCAAACCAATGGTAAAAAGTATGAATGCTACCTCAAATTCTCGATTTTTTAACAATGCATACATACCGAAAAAGGTAAATAAACCATATTTTAGAGTTAGCGTAAACTCTATGGTGGGCTTTGTGCCGGAAGATATGAAAACATATACTCCAACCTTGCCTATGGAGAAATTTAATCCGCTTGATGCTAAAGATTTTGCGAAGCT
>CAZIIZ010000269.1:0-4934 GCA_964539225.1 uncultured Hyphomicrobiales bacterium
TATGTATCAAGAAATGAAGGTGCAAAGTCTAATCCATTCAGCGATGAAGAATGTCTAAATATGGATAACGTTGAGAATATAATTGCTCGAAAAGAAAAGCGTGATGCTCGGAAAACAATGGATATTTCGTTTGGAGTAGCTGAAGGCAAAAATAAAAGATATGTACTATGCGAATATCGTTTGAATTATAATAATCCGAATAATTTGAGTAAATCCGAGCTTGATGCTAAATTGTCAAATACCAAAAATCTGCTCGGAACTGAACTGACTATCCACAATTTCTATTACTTCGTCTTTGCTCATAATATCAAACAACAAGCTATACATTCTCTCAGAAGATTATACCAAAACAAAAGCAATATGGTGGCATTGGATTTAGCGGATTTGAAAGATACATTTTTTGATTGATAAAGTTCAACCTTGTTAAATATTTTGCTCTTACTATTCACGAACCGAATTGCAAATTTTGCGGAATATCATTTTACTAACGTTTAACTCCTAACGGAGTAAAGATTGGAATCTATCTTATACAGCGTAGCTGTTAAATGTTAGTAAAAATGGAATACAATTATCTCCAATTATGGCATTTGATTTATTTTACATTTTGATTTCGGCATTCGGCTCTAAATATTTCTTCTGATATTCTATAAAGTAATCATATAGCTTATCTAAGTCTTCTTTTGACCAATAATTTGTCAATCTACCGCCATAAGATGAAACTCTTAATACTAATTCTCTTTTTATAAAAAATTCTAATGTTGGATATATCTCCATATTAAATCCCATCTTTGCTTTTTTAACAATTAGGTCTTTAATATTAAATTCTTGTTCTCGCTTCTTATTCCAATTATAATGGGATATTATAACTCTGTCGTCAATAAATCGAATATAATTTACATATCTTATATACCTAATGCTCCAGTATAAAGAGTCTGAAATCCAAGTAAATATAAAAAATAGAATTATTGGTATAAAATAATTACTAAATCTAATAGCACCCGTTGTGAAATATAAATAAAAGAAATGAATAGCAAACCATAAAATAAATGAATATACTGAATGACCCCAAGAAACACGTTGAAAAAGATTCCTTTCTTTCTCACTAAATTGTATATAGTTGCGAGCTTCTGTAAATTGCATGGTTATTTCCTTTAGGCAGATAAAAAATTAGGGAAAGGCGATTAACTACGCCTTTCCCTGAATTATTTCTGCGACTACTTTTATAAAAATTATATGTTTAATAATTTTTTAGCTTCTTCGATAGTTTCAGTAACGTGTTTTACTGAGTTATCTAATAATGCTTTTTCGTTTTCGTTTAATTTCAATTCGATAACTTTTTCCATACCGTTTTTGCCTAATACTACAGGCACGCCAACCACTACATCTTTGTAGCCGTATTCGCCATCAAGCATAATAGAGCAAGGCAAGATGCGTTTTTGATCGCGAACAATTGATTCTACCATTTGAACAGCGGCAGAAGCAGGAGCATAGAATGCAGAACCTGTTTTCAAATGTCTAACGATTTCGCCGCCGCCGTCAGCAGCACGAGCACAAATTGCATCTAATCTGTCTTTAGGGATCAAATCTTCGACAGGAATACCGGCAACAGTAGTGAAACGAGTTAATGGCACCATTGTATCGCCGTGTCCGCCTAAGATTAAACCGCGGATGTCTTGGATAGAAACGCCTAATTCCATAGAAATGAATGAGCAATAGCGAGCAGTATCTAAAATACCAGCCATACCGATTACTCTATCGCGTTTCAAACCGGTAACTTTTTGAGCTACGTAAGTCATTACGTCTAATGGATTAGAAATTACGATATAGAATGCGTTTGGAGAATATTTGAAAGCGTTGCCGATACAAGCAGTAACGATTCCGGCATTTTTGATCAATAAATCATCGCGAGTCATACCTGGTTTGCGAGGTAGGCCTGCAGTTTGGATAACGATGTCAGAATCTTTAGTTAAAGCATAGTCGGTAGTACCGATAATCTTAGTGTCTGATTCTAATACGTGCATAGACTCATACATATCTAAGCCTTTACCCTCAGGCACGCCTTCGACAATATCAATTAATACTACTTCGTCTGCTAATTCCTTATTAGCGATTACTTGAGCTACAGTAGCTCCAACGTTTCCTGCACCGATGACAGTTATTTTCATTGCATATCCTTTTTTTTATAAAATTACTTTGAATATTTAATTTATATTTATATTTAAATTTTCAGCCATAAGAATTGAAAATTTACCAATTAGATTAACGAAATAGCATTGTTTGTATTATTGACTATTTTCAAATATTTTAAAGATTAACAAAGCAAGGCTGAAAATACTACTATATTGAGGAATGTAAGTGAATGTAAAAATACTGTCTTGCAAATCTATGGCTTGCATAATGAATCCATGGAAAACCATTCATTAATATTTATGTCTAAATAAAAAATATGTTAATTAATGATATATTATTTTGTACTTAAAATAAAAATATGTAATTTTGCATCAGACAATTATTTTTGCTATCTATTTATGTAAAGGAAATTTTAATGAAAAAAAGTCTTACTTTCGCATTTTTGTTTTTCGTTAGTTATTGTGGTCTATATTCGCAATATTTTCAAAAAGAACAAATTTCAATCGGAACCAATATTGGGGTTCTCGAGCATGGTGCATTCTATGGTTTGAGTGGTGAATACGGTTTAACAAAAAACATTGGGCTTGGACTTGATTTGGGCTATTATCAATTTAATGAAGATTTTGGAACAGCTATTCCTATGTATAGTTACGATATTCCAGAAAGTGTTTTTAAAATTAACTATAAAGCGTATAACTTTTATTTAACGGGTTCGTACCATTTCTTTCCTGAGAGCAAATTTGATCCATTCGTTCGTTTAGGCATGGGATATATTAATTATGGATTTGGAGTATCGATTAACGATAAAGATTCTTCAATATTCGGCTTCTCGGCAGCCTTCCCTTCTGTATTTTCTACAAAAATTGAAGCAGGTATTAATTATCATATAAACGATGTATTGTCATTCAAGACAACAGTAGGCTATCCGTATTATTTTAATACCGGATTCAACATCAACTTTAACAGACCTGAACTAGCTTCATTAGATACTGCTCACAGTGCAGCTACCGATAAATATTCTATGTATTTCGGATATTATCTTGGTGGCAATGTGTCTTCTATTATCAATGTACCTAATTACAAATCATTCACGCCGAGTGGAAATTTCCCAGATCTTGGTTTCAGTTTGTATTTGCCATTTGGTAATGAGTCATCAGTTGGATTTTTATTAAACGCTGGTTATTCACAGACTTCGTATTCTACACATCCTTCAGATAATAAGACCGATACAAATACTATAAAAGAAACTTATGAATTCATTACTGTTCAACCAACTTTGAATTTAGGTGGATTTTTATTAGGCGTAAAGATTGGTCTTCCAAAATCTGCAAAGGCTGAAAATATGATTGACCAAAACCAAGCAATAATTCAATCAAAAGACGAGCGTGGCACGTACTATACAACTACATCTAAAGATTTAATCAATACTCAATTTGATGTAGTTCTTGGTGGAAGCTTTACTCTTGCTAATTTCGATTCTGGTAAATTGAAATTAAATCTACAAGCTTCTTACGCTTTAGTTCCTTTATACAAAGATGATTCAAAATATTTGATTGGCTATGATCAAAAGGTTACTCAAGTTACTAATAATGGTAAGACCGAAGACGTAATTAGTTACGTAAAAAATAGTAGTAATAACCCTACTCCAGTAGCTATTTCGCTTGGAATATCGTATTTATTCCGTATTGGATTCTAATATTGTTAGCTTTGTTTTCTTTCTATTAAAATAATATCCGCTTTTTCATACGAAATTGCGGATATTATTATATTTATCCAAGAGTAATCTTAGAAATTATTCTAAATATTTAACCAATGCTCCCCAAGCTTTATCTTCAGCGAATCCGTAACGCTTGAAATAATTTTCGACATAATAATTCGTTTTGATTAAAGTAGCCCCTTCATTTTTCATACGTATGCAAAAATCTTGCAACATAGCCGAACCAATGCCTCGATTTTTGTATTGCACGTCGATAATTAATGAATCAATTTGAATTACGCCTTCTTCTTGTTTATTGTATCGAATTCCTCCGATTACTCTGTCTGTCGCATCTAATACTACGAAATAATTGTCGGCAGACTTTACATTAATAGCTATGTTTTGCTTGAAATAAAGTCTGTATAAATGACCAACCTCCGCCGGACTAATCACTTGGCGAATAGTATATTCGATATTATATTTATCGTGTATAAATGTTTTGATTAGCACGGCTGTCGATTCTAATGTTCCCAATTTCTCTAATTCAAAATCTGTAGCAATATCTCCGGCTGGGAATGCCAACTTGGTGATTATATTTTTGTCCTCAATCAATTTGATTTCTGATTGCAATTCGGACAATTCGATAAATTGTACTGCGGCTTTGGTGCGATTAGCCGCAAATTTATCTAAAAATCTATCGAATAAATTCGCAATAATTTCCGAACAATTAGCAAAATAAGTATGCCTGTAGAAATAGAAATGAATTAATTGCCCGTATCTGTCGATTTTATAAAGCTTGTAAAGCTCTTCGGCAGTTTCTTGTCGAGCTTTTGCCGATGAATCTCCGGTAATATTATTCCAAATTGTATATTTTTCTATTGCATTTCTTAATGCTTCAACACGATTCTTAAAAAGAGTCTGTCTTGGTCTAATACCAATACCATATCGAACTCGCTCAGGTAAAGTTGCATCAGGTACTGGATTATTTAGGCTGTCAGTGCCCAACAAACTATCTATTAATTTTTTATCAAGTAGTAAATTTGGCATGCTATTTGCGTTGCCCTCTTCAATCAATAACCATTCAGTGTGTTGATTTACAGTATTATCA
>CAZIIZ010000270.1:0-4928 GCA_964539225.1 uncultured Hyphomicrobiales bacterium
TCGAAGACTCGCTCCACAGGAATGACAACTCAGAGAGATGTGTATAATGGTTAGCAAATGCTATAATGAAATGGTAAGAATAGTACTCAGAAATAATATATTTCAAGTTAAAATCAAAAAAGATTTGGTAGATAATTAAAAATTCCGTAGTTTTGTAGCGGGTCAAGTCCTGTGCATCTACGACGAACCCAACTCCGTCAGATCCGGAAGGAAGCAGCGGTTAGTTTGTTCGTAGAGTGCCGCAGTGGTCTTGGCCCGTTTTTTTTTCTCCCCTTTAAATTTCAAAATATTTTAACGACTAATACGCTTATACACTCTATAACTTAAAGTTACAGAATTAATAGAGATATGTCTAAATGTTAAAATATATATTATCCTTCATTATTTCGCTTTTAGCCTCCTATAGCCTTTACGCAACTAACATTATCAATGTTGATAGCAATACGATTAAAATCGAGATAAAAAATATTCAGATTGACGACTTATTAGCATTTGATCAAGATAGTTCCGGCTATTTTTTACATTTCACAATAGCAAGTATTGACGGAATAGCTCCAAGTATTGTATCCTCTATTGAAAAATCAGGGATTCAAAACGACAAAATCAATATATTCGATAATTTTAATAAAATCGAAGCAACGAGCAATGTCAATTATTCTATTGATAAATACGGTACTTATCGAGGAATTGATTTATATATACTCAGAGTGTATCCCGCATTTGTAGCTGATAACAAATGGCAATTAATCTCTAACGAAACAATTAGCGTCAATTTCAGCACTCCGATTACTCCGAATTTCAAATATAACACAAGCGATTTGACTATGCTGGACGACGTAATTAATAAGGAACACATTCCGTACTTGAAATATTTATTGGACAAGAAAAGTAGTGAAACCATTCTTGCCAAAAGAGACGATATTGCCACAGAATGGTATAATCCTGAAACTCGTTATTACGAAATAAATACTAAAAGCGACGGAATCGCTTCGTTGGCAATTGCAAAACTAATAAATCTAAATCCAGAATTGCTCGATAAAGATCCGAGTTTCCTGCATTTATACTTTTTAGGAAAGCAAGAAGCGTATTATTTGAATGATAATAATGGGAAATTAGACAATTCAGACACTATGTTTTTTGTATCCAAAAGAGCAATGGGTGATACTACTTGGTTTGATAATTTCTCAAATCAAACTACTCTTTATTTAAGTTACGACGAATCCCAAGTCGCAAAACAATATACACAATCAAATCTTTCATCTCCGATAAATAACGTGGTACAGGATGTGTTCACCAGAGTTCATATCGAGAAGGACAGTTTATATGCTGATGGCATCCGATTAGAGCTTTCCCAGACAGTATCAGGCGAGGGCTGGTATCACTCTTCAATCGACCCACTTAAAAATTCTATATTGAATTTACCAATTGATATATATCCCGCACCAAACAATTCTATTCAAATTAATTCTACTTTCTATGCTCGCAATGTATATCCCGAAGGATTATTCAATAATAGACTTGAGGCAAGCATCAATTCATTAATTGCAGATACGACAGAATATCTATATTTAACTAATGACTATAATAAGACTAACAGCTTAGAAGTTAATTCAGAAAATTTTTATTTTGGAAATAATTCGCTAAAATATTATTCAATGGGCTATCCTAATAATCCTAAATCAGATTCATTAGACGAGTTAGCATACAATTATACAGAAATTAGCGGTCAATGCTTGCCAATCGCTCGCAATGGAATTGCGGATTTCTACATAGACACTTTGTCGGACAATTCGCAATTAGAGATTTTCCCTTTTAAATCTTCAATGATAGTGGCATTAGATACTATCAACAATTACACTTTTCAAGGTATAGCCAATAAAGGTTTCCAAATTGCTGTCAATACGTCAAACATTTTCGGCAAAACAATATTCAATTTGAACAATGAGCCCCAAATAGCATCAGATAAAATCGGTTTTCATCTATTGCAAATCGATTCTAAAACCTTAACGACAAATTATAATTATTACGCTTCTACTGACATTGAAAATTTTATTGCTAAAATTAATTCCATATCCGACAATACGATAATTGCAATCGGAATCAATGAATTGAACTTGACAGCCGAACAATTAAAACTTTTACAAAGTATCGAAATTATCACAAACAATTACAATTCAAACGATTGCATCACTGCTATACAACAACGTAATGATCAAACTATTACTAAGTCGAATAATTTAGGGATAGCTAAAAGCGTCGCATTTGTTAAAAATGACAATTCTAATTTGTATTCTTACACCATAAATTTACCGGTCGGCAAGAGCTATCACATAATTGCTTCGGATAATTTGCATTACGAAGAGCCTATTATTAATTCTATAGATTCATCAAATTTAAAGAATTTGCAAGCACAGTATAATTTTGTGATTATTACTACGAAACAATTTAAAAGCTCCGCCGAAAAATATTTAAGATATAGAGAATTAACGCATCCTCAGTTGAAAAAAGGAATTGTTTACACAGAAGATATTTATAAAGAGTTCAATTTCGGCAGAAAATCACCAAATGCGATAAAAGATTATCTGAAGTATGCCTATATAAATTGGAAAGAAAATAAATTAGAAACTATGCTGATTATTGGCGATGCTTGCACGGACGCTAGGAAGATTTTGCCATTTACTAAAATGACTGACTTTGTACCAGGGTTTGGCTCTCCGATCAGCGATACTTGGTACGGATTTTTAGATTCGGATGATGATGTGTTGTTAGATATTCTCCTATCTCGTATCCCAATTAAGAATGAGACAGATATGGATAATTATTTAGACAAATTAAAAGAATACGAAAGGGGACGCAATGAACCTTGGAAGAATTCATTCCTGTTTCTGACCGGTGGCAACTCATTTGCAGAAAGAGATAGATTTTTAGCTTCATTTACAGATCCACATATAGATATGTACAAAGCATCAAATATATGCTTAACTACGGAAAAAATATCAAAATCAGAAGAAGGACCAACTCAAAATAAAGATGGTATTAGAATTATTAATTCATTAAACAGTGGCAAAATTTATACATTTTTCGTCGGACACGGTTCGCCGGTAGTATTTGATTTAGACGGATGGTTGCCAGAAAATCTATCGAATAAAGGTAAATACGGTATATTTCAAACGATTTCCTGCAATACTGCTGCATTCGCACTGCCCGATGCAAATTCCAGATTTGAAAATTATTTATTCACTAAGGATAAGGGTTTCATTTTTTGCATTGGAGCTTCTGCGACAGAAATTCCAGAAATCGGCTATATTATTGCATCCAATTCAACTCGTGCAATTACTGAATTAAAGTACCGAAGCCCTTTAAAAGCATTTACTTATGCCAAAAACTATGTTTATTCTTCTATCGGTAGCTCTGAATATAAACCCTTTGTTAATACATTTTTATACCACGGGAATACTCTCGGTTGCCCTTTAATTACTATTCCGATAGATACCATACCGGAACTTTACTTATTGACAGAAGAATTTTCAATCACCGGGCAATACGGCAATTCAGTTATAACTGATGAAGAAAATTTTGCTAATATCAAATTCACCGGAAGAAATATGGGCACCAATGAATTCAGCAAAGTAGAGGTTATGATTATTGACAATTACGACAATAATTCTAAGTCCGATACTTTATATACAGAATTTAATTCGATTTGCCCTTCGGAAACAATAAATTTCCAATTACCAATCAAAGATAAACTAGGCTGGCACTCGCTATCCATTATCTTAGATCCTAATAATTTAATTAATGAGTACAAAGGTAATGATACTTTAGTAAAACAGTTTCAAGTTCTCAGGAGAAGCCTACAAGTAATCGAACCAATGCCTTATCATAATGTCTTTGCTCATAATCCCAAATTCAGATTCATTAATCCTTTAGCTTACGACACGACCAATTCAATGACATATATATTCGAATTATGGAGAGAATCTAAAGAGAATGAACCCATAATAACTTCATCTTCGAATAATATTACTATTGATGGTACTATAATTGATTGGAATCCTCAAACCGACCTTAATCTAAATGAAAATTATATACTAAGAGCTTATTTTAAGAACAATAAAGATGGCTCTGAATCTCCTTATCTCAGCATTCCGTTCTATGCTTCAAACGATAATATTACAGATACTGTATTGTTCAATATAGACAAAAAACAATTCACTAAATTAATGCAAAACAACCTCGAATATTGCACATCGAATAATAAATTATCCTACAAAAAAGATACAGTTCAAATCACATTAATTGGAATCAATGGATATAAAAGAGGCGACCGTATTGTGAATAGAGGAGCAGCTATGACTCTTAACGGTGATGTTGTTTTATCAGTTTATCCTACAGCTTATGTCGGATTTAACATAGTCCATTATGATAGCGAATTCAAAAATATGAAATTGCGACAGTACAACACTTGGGGCGTTCAGCCCGATGATTCTGTAATTTTAGATTCTGGTAGTATAAATTTTGTGCGATATTTACGCGACTCAGTTAAAACCGACGACAACATATTTATCGCTACTATGGGCGAGTCGTTCAGATTATTCTCATTGCATAATAAATTTCACACCGAAGGGTCGTGGGATACACTTAAAACTGTATTAGAAAGCCTTGGAGCAAAGCAAACATTATGCTTAGATACTTTATTCCAAAAAGATAAAGCTTGGGGAATTTCTTATGTGTTTGCAACTAACGTTAGCAAAAATAATCCTCAAACTTATGAAGCTATAAGTTTGAGCGGTGATTCTGCAGTTGTAAGCGGAACTATGATAAAGCATTACAATACTGCCAATCTAACTATCAACATTGACAATATTGATAAATTTAAGAAATTGACTCTTCAGTCAGAGAACTTACTTACGAATAGTTCTTTAACC
>CAZIIZ010000271.1:0-4913 GCA_964539225.1 uncultured Hyphomicrobiales bacterium
TGCCACATCTTGCTAATCTTCAACTCATCCGATGACTGGCAGTCATCGGATGAGTGAGTGAAACATAAACAAAACTTCCACAAGAATAAATCTATGGGATGGGTTGCAAATACCGAATTCTTAGACAGAATTAATTAATCCTTCCCAATTTAGAGTTTTTTTTCAACGCTTAGTTTTCTTGAATAGGTATAAGTCTGCTAATGTTGCAATTACCGAATATAAGTAATGATTAAGCACAGCAAAATTTTACTTCTTGAAAAATATTTAGAATTTCTTGATTATCATAGTATAGTAATTCTGTAGTGTGGTATGTAGCACGGCGTTTAGTGTACTCAGTAGTACACTACTTGGGGGTAGTAGCTAGGTGTGTGGGTTCAAATCTTGCAATGCGACTCAACAGTAGGCTATTTTGTAAGCAGTCATACTGAGGTCGAAAAGAAACTCCGACCTTAGTATGACTATTGTTACATCTTTTTTACTTTTGGGATAACCCCAGTAAAGCTCTAAAAAATTATTTGATTTTGGCGATTTTCATTTCGATTTTATCGTGTGGATTATCGCTACGGTCGCGTGGAGAATTCACGATTTTATCTGCAACTTCCATTCCTTTGATTACTTCGCCGAAAATGGAATATTGACCATCTAAAAAGAAAGCATCAGCTACGCAAATGAAGAATTGCGAAGAAGCACTATTAGGGTCTTGCGAGCGAGCTGCAGAAATTATTCCGCGATTGTGCTTAAGAGTTTTGCTGAACTCAGCTGGTACATTTTTTTGTTTTGGGTTGCCGAAGCCCCAAGTGCTTTTTTCGCCACTAACTGAATTCGGATCGCCACCTTGAATCATGAATCCTGGGATTACTCTGTGGAAGGCAGAACCATTATAGACACCTTCTGCTACTAAATTGTCGAAATTTGCAGCGTGCTTAGGAGCTACGTCAGCATAGATTTCTATTTCGATTTTGCCCATATCGTTACCGTTTTGAGTAACTGTTAGTTCGTATCTTGGATTGTTGTTTTCCATTGTTTATCTTTATTATTTATTAGAATATTACTTAGTATTTTTTGTAATTGTCATAGTAATCTTTTCAGATGGACTCTCGCCTCTTTCGTTCGGAGAATTAGGGTTTTTATCGCAAGTAGAATTCACGATTTTATCTGCTATGTCCATTCCGCTAATTACTTCGCCGAAAATTGAATATTGACCGTCTAATTGAGGAGTATCGACTACGCAAATGAAAAATTGCGATGCCGCACTATTTGGGTCTTGCGAGCGAGCAGCAGAAATAATACCGCGTTTGTGTTTTAATACGCTACTGAATTCGGCAGGAACGGTTGTTTGCGTTGGATTGCCGTATCCCCAAGTGTTTTTCGGACCGCTAATTGAATTCGGATCGCCGCCCTGAATCATGAAATTAGGGATTACTCTGTGGAAGGC
Organism: uncultured Hyphomicrobiales bacterium; assembly: GCA_964539225.1. Lineage (GTDB taxonomy): Bacteria > Bacteroidota > Ignavibacteria > Kapaibacteriales > UBA2268 > CALLXS01. The sequence continues at coordinate 1,436 of CAZIIZ010000271.1, forward strand.
AGTTCCGTTATACGCACCGGCAGTAACTAAGCTGTCGAAATTTGCACTATGCTTTGGAGCGTCTTTAGTGTATAATTTGAGTACGATTTTGCCCATTTCTTTACCACTTTGCGAAACAGTTATTGTGTAGCTTGCATCACTTTTTTTCGTTAAAGATTCTGATGCTTTGGCGGCTGGTTTATCAGCAGAAGTTGATTTATATACTGCAAAAACAGCTATAACTAATGCAAAAGCTAAAAAGATTTTTTTCATACTAAGAATTCCTTATATTTATTATTTAACAATTATTATATTCAAAGTTTCGCTTGTTCCGTTTCTATTTATTACTAATTTATAGAAACCGTTTGCGATAGACGAAGTATTTAGAATTAAATTTTTACTAAATTTATCAGTAGGTACAGTATTTAGCAATAATTCGCCGTTATTGTTATAAATTTCTATTGAATTTACGTTTGAAAAATTATCTTCAGTCGTTAATTCTATATAATTTTTAGCTGGGTTAGGGCGAACTTTAGTAGTGCCGGTAATATATTTAGTCTCTACTGATGTGTTGTTATTTTTGCTAATTCCATTTAGAGTTAGAGTTAGGGGAGACGACGCACCGTTGTAACTAATTTGTACATTTGCGGATTTATTTCCTATGGTTTTCGGATTAAATTCAGCATTTATGTCAATTGAGTTTCCGGGAGTAATCGCATTTGCAATTGAGCCAAAGGAAATTGTGAATTCATCTTTTTCGGTATTTGCTCCATCCACTAATGCAATGTCAGAAATTGACACATTCTGATTACCGGAATTAGTGATTTTAGATATCAATGTTTTTTTGTTGCCTATTTGGAGAGTGTCAAAGTTTAATTTGTCGCTATTTGCAAATGATAGCAAAGTAACCGGAGTGATTTCTTTAGCATATCCTTTGAGTAACATTGTACTTGTGGTCGGCGTACCGTTATAGGTAATTACTAAGTTTGCTTGCTTGTCTCCGGCTGATTTTGGAGCAAATTTAATAGTCATATTGGTTTCTACTAATGGGTCTAACGAAACAGGATTTGAAGATACCATAGAAAATTCATCGGTGGTAGTATTGGTTAGCGGCTCAATCGTGATTTTGCTAATTGTAGCCGTAGCATTGCCTTTATTGCTGATTTTCGTGAACTTTGCTCTTGTCTCATTTATCATTGTCGTATCTATTTTCAATTCAGCACCGCTTAAGAAGACTATTTCAGGTTTTGCATCAATTGGCTGGTATTTGAATTCTAATTTACCAAAATTAGGTCCAACATCAAAAAGTGAAACAGTGTTAGTGCCGTTATCGTAAGCTACAGCTTTTTTTGAAGAATTATCTCTAGTTGTTAATTCCGGACTCCAACTTGCTCCTTCGTTGGAAGTTTTGTAAATCGAGCCTGTGGAATTGACTAAATAATATGATTTTGCAATTGGTATTGAGAAAACAGAAATCGGGCTGAAACCTAAACTTTCTAAATCTTGATTTCTTACAGTCCAAGTATCTCCACTATTATTAGTAGTAGCCATAGCAGTAGTGCCTGAGTTTGTTTGGTAGATTGCCATTCCTTCTTTGTCGTTTTGGAATGTTAAATACTGAATTTGCCCTTGCAATCCTGTTAATGCAGTCCAAGAACTGCCTTTATTCGTTGAGCGAAAGATTCTCCCCGTTGTAGTGCCGAACCAAACAGAATTATTTATTATCGTAGAAGCTCCGACTGTACCTATCTCGCCTGTGTTCGGAGTAGGCAAGGAAACGGCTTTCCAGCTTATCCCATTATTGCTAGTGGTAGCAACTCCCCATTTTCCATTTTTAGGGTCGCCAATCATTATTCCTGCATCGGTATTAAAAAAATAAATATCGTTGATAAAGTCTGTAATGGTCGCAACAGAAAACGGAGACCACTTAGAGCCGCCATCAACCGTTTTATATATTAAAGAGTTATCATTAGCACTTGCTCCGACAAAAGCTGTCGCATTGCTTAGTCCTGCTACCGCAGTAATCTGATTAAACACATACTGGTTCACATTATCAATAATATTACCAAAGCTTGTGGAGTTATTGTATGATTTCATGTATCCGGATAGCTGACCGAAATCACCACCAGTACCCACAGCCCAACATAGATTAGCAGTAGGAGCAGAAATTCCATTCCATTGAGTAGCAGGTTTTGTATATACGTATTCGGTATATTGGTTGTTCGTAGGCAAGTTTACCGGAACTTTTACCAATTCATAATCGGAATATCCGTCTGCTTCGTACTTTAATACAAGCATTGCATAGCCTTGATACCATGGGCATTGATCGGTTAACTTTATATCTAAGCTAATTGATTTCTCCTCATCAGTGCCGAGCGAGTCTATGGTTACGGTTAATCCACAGGTTAAATATAAGTCAGGCGAATACGGAGTAATTTTTAAATTCTTAGCTTTGCCCAAATAGTTTTTGACTACGGTGTTAAATTTTCGGGAATTGTGATTATTCAAAGTTGAATAATTATCGTCTATTGTATATCCCAGTATGCCGACTCCTGGTACAGTTGTATTAGTACCACGGTTAAAAGTAACGGCTTTATAAGCATTGATTGAGCCGAATACTTGATCTACTTTTTGGTCGTTGATATATATATTACGGTCGCTTGTACTTCTCAATTGGTGATATACTTTTTGCGGAGTCCAAGTCGGATTAACTGATAGAATTAGTCCAGCCACTCCTGCAACATAAGGAGAAGAGAATGAAGTACCGTTTAGTGTCGCATATTTATTTGCAGCATCGGTAGTGTAAATATTATCGCCGGGTGCGAAACTATGCACAGTATATCCGTAGTTAGAAAAACCTGCTTTTTCTATATTTTCGTTAGTAGCCCCGACACAGAAAACACCGGGATAATTACTAGGATATTTAGGGAAGTCATCATTGTTGATGTAGTCGTTGCCGGCTGCAATTATGATAGTACATTTCTTCTTATTAACCGCATAATTAATTATTTGCTCTTCGGCAGGGCTATATCCGGCACCGCCCCACGAACAATTAATTACTTTCGCTCCGAGATTAGCAGCATAAGTAATTCCATCATATCCTGTTAAAATCCCTTCGACTCCTTCAATTTCACTTCCAACTTTTACAGGAATGATTTTGCAATTGAATCCAGCTCCGGCTATACCTTTTCCATTGTTTGTAGCTGCGGAAGCACAACCAGCTACACTGGTGCCGTGAGTGTTTGTTAGATTGGTTGGGTTGTTGTCTTCGCGATAATTATTATCATTCAGATCGCTAATACTTTTAGTCGCACACAAGTCCCAACCGTGTACGTCATCTATTTTGCCATTCCCGTCGTCGTCAATGTCATTGTTGGCTATTTCTTTTGGATTTGTCCAGATATTATTAGCCAAGTCGGTATGAGTCCAATCAGTTCCTGAATCTACAATTGCAATTGTAACTTCAGAGCTTCCCCTTGTTTCGTCCCAAGCATTAAAT
>CAZIIZ010000272.1:0-4912 GCA_964539225.1 uncultured Hyphomicrobiales bacterium
TTCGCTCCAAATGCGGATAGAGTACAAATATATAATTCTTTAGGCGAATTAGTTAAAGAATTAGACGTACAAAACGGTGCAGCTCAGTGGGACAGAATTTCCAATGCTAATAATAAAGTGCCTAATGGAATGTATTTCTGCAAGACAATAGTTAATGGCAAAAACATAATGAAAAGTATAATCATAGCTGATTAAATTTGCTTCTATGGTTATATTCGATAATTTAATTCCCTTTCGCAATGATTTGCAAAAGTCCTGCGGAAGGGAATTTGTTATTTAGTAAGTAAAGTAAATAATAATTGAAAGCATTTATTGATTTTTCGAACTTGTTCAATTTATATTAGCTTATGTCGAAACGATTGCAAAAAGAAAATTTCGCATGAGACTTATTAATAAATTTAGTGTTTATTATTGTGACGAAGTACAAATAGAAAGTATATATCGATGAAAAGAAGAGTAATTGCATTCGAGATTAGAAATTCAAATTTTCAAGATGAATTTGATATGCTTAAGTACAAATTAGATAGCAAAATTCCGTTCCTTATACTGCTCCATCGCAATATAAATTTAGACTATTGCGATGAAATGATTTCGAACATATTGAATAAGCTAAGAGTAAAATTTCCTAATGCTATAATTAGAGAAATACCGCAGAAATCATTGTCTATTGATTCTTATGCTACTTTAGAAGTGCATTGTATCGACTCCGATTCTATTCGGACAGAACCGGAAAAAGTCAATAATGCTGAAATATTTTCTGCTCAAGATAGCAATTCGAAATTTTGCTGTATCGTTACTTCGCATTCAGGCGTAGAGAAATATTCTAATTGTTTTGAAAGTATTTCAAATGGATTGCAAGAAGTGGATTTGAAATATACTGATATTATCAGACAGTGGAATTATTTGCCTAATATATTCGAAATTGATGAGTCGGGCAATGAAGAATATGCTACTTTCAACACAGCTCGCAGCAAAGTATATTTGCAAACTCAGATGAAAAATTATCCGGCTGCTACCGGCATAGGAGTCGATGGAGATAATTCAATAATCATTGTTTTTGCAGAACAGAATAGTGAATCTAAAATATTCGCTGTCGAGAATCCTTTGCAAGTATCCGCATACAAATATTCAAATACAGTACTGAAACAATGTGATAATTCAACAGTTAAACAACCATTATTTTCGAGAGGTTTGTTAATAGTGCAATCGCAAGAGCTTACCTTCTATATTTCCGGTACAGCATCTATCAGAGGCGAATTGACAGTCGGGGACGGTTCGGTGGCAGAGCAAGCTGAACGAACCATCGAGAACATAGTAGCACTAACTGATGAGTCGAATATCGCTCATTTTGCTAGTTCGATACCGGAAGGATATACGAGCGAACCGTACTTTCTGAAAGTTTATTTGCAAGATAAATCAGGTATAGGTACAATTCAAAACATTATTCAGAATAAATTCAGAAATGCGGACGTAATATTTGTGCATTCAAATATTTGTAGAAAGGAACTATTGGTAGAAATCGAAGGAATTATTTGAAGTATTTGATAAATAATTAATTTAAGACTGTTGCAAAACTTTTAAAATGTTAAATTGTCATTCCTGCGAAACGAGTCTTCGAGTGTATGCAGGAATCTATAACACTCATATAAACCAATGCTATAGGAAATATATTTATTTATCTAGCTTTTTAAATTTTTTTCAATAAATGACTTTTGCTACGGTCTTAATTGGTATTACTTATGCTTTCATGTTTCGCATTAATTATAATTTCAAAAATTTCGTTATTAATTCAGTTGCTCGAACTACGCTAATATCACCTTTTCGAGCAAAGAACTCAGCCCAATCAGGGATTTGGTCTTCGCTTTCTACTAAGTCTTTAATAAATATCAAAATATCGTATTCTGTTTTTGAAGTGGAATCTAAATCAATCATAAGTATATTCTCGAGTAAATAATTCTTGACTATTAACCTACGAAATAAGCATTTCAAAATTATAAATAATATTCATAAAATACAAGCTATTTATTGCGTTATCGTTGATAAATCGCATATTATTGAATATTTATTACGAAAACTGCATAAATTTATAATATTTTCAAGTTATTCCGTCAAGATAGAATAAATAATTATTATCATTCAAGGATACAAATTTTGAGAAATAGAGCGAAGTTGACAAAGAATATGATATATATTCTTATAATAATGTTATTCGGACTGAAAGCTATTGCCAAAGAAACCCCAATGTATTTCGATGCTGTATCGTTCAAATCTGATTCCGTCGGCAAGGCTCGATTGGATTGCTTTGCAGTCATACCCTATCAAGGGTTGAAATTTGTAAAATCGGAAGGTAAGTATTATGCGAAATATATAGCTTATCTATCGGTAATAGACGAAAATGAAAAATTAGTATCCGAGAAGAAATTTGAGCGAACAGTAATGACCGAAAATTATTTCAAAGCTCAAGGCGGAGCCGGAGATTTCGATTTTATCTCGTATTCATTCGATTTGAATCCAACTAAATATAAAGTTAGAATTGCTATCAAAGATGAATTAGGCAACGAAGACGCTGAACGGATTCGCAATATAGCTTTAGTAAATTTCGATGAACACAAATTTACTTTGAGCGGATTGCTGTTAGTAAGCAAAATTGAAGAGCAAGGTAGCCAATTCAGTATTACTCCATTTCTGTCTGACAATGTCTCACCGATAATGAATTCATTCTTTGTTATGTTTGAATCATATAATAATTTGGGAGCTGATACATTGAAGTTAGTGGCTCGTATTTATGATTCTAAAAATGAGATTAAATATCAAACCGATATATTATCAAAATTTATGCCTATCGGCAAATCAAGCAATTATTTCTCGATGAAGATACCTAAAAATTTCAAACAAGGAAATTATACATTAAGAATTTACGCATTAAACCAAACCGCAGATAGCAATAATATCGACTATTCAATTATAGCCGGAGCTGAAAGAAGTATCGCTATTAATCACGGAGCTACCGGAGCGGTGTACGACGATATCAACAAAGCTATCGAACAATGCCGATACGTAGCGACTTCCGAAGAATTAGACGCTATGCGAGCCGCTATAAGCGATGAAGAGAAAATGCAGAAATTCGATGAATTCTGGAAAAAACTCGATCCGACTCCTGGTACTGACAGAAATGAAGCTTTCGATTTATATTTTGCCAGAGTACATTACGCAAACGAAAAATTTAAAGGAAGCTGGGGAGACGGTTGGAAGTCTGATATGGGTGCTGTTGTAATCGTTTATGGTAATCCCGCACAGAGCGAGAGATCTCAACCCGATTATCGAGGTCGTGTGTCCGAGAAATGGACTTATAATAGCGGAAAAACATTTACTTTCCTTGATAGTAATGGATTCGGTGAATTCCGACTATATCAACCGTATATGGTCTCAGATAAATTTGTTTATGAATTTTGATAATTATCCAATTGTATTTTTATGAAAAAAACATCTCTGATAATTCCTGCTGGTGGAGTAGGGAAGAGAATGGGCGGCGAAGTGCCGAAACAATATTTAGAACTAAATAAAGTGCCTATTCTAATACATACCATAAAAAATTTCGAGAAATTCGAATGTATTGATTCATGTATTATCGCTGCTCATCCGGATTGGCACGAGTTTATCTACAGCAAAGCCGAGCAATTCAAAGTAAAGCTCTCGGTATGTTGCGTTGATAATGGAGCAGAACGTCAATATTCTGTCTATAATGCCCTGAAAAGTAAGTATTGCCGTTCGGCTGAATACGTGCTGATTCACGATGCTGTTCGTCCTTTTGTCTCAAAGCAATTAATCAAAGATTTGTTCAAGGAATTAGAAAATTATTCTGCTGTGATTCCTGCCCTTCCGGCTAAAGATACTATTAAAGTATTGAATGATGATGGGACGGTAGAAAAAACTTTAGATAGAAGTAAATTGTGCTTAGTGCAGACACCGCAAGCGTTTAAAAAAAATGTAATATTGAAGGCGTTCGACACAGCTATTAATTTAGGATTTTTGGGTACGGACGACGCTTCAATAGCTGAATTCTGCGGAATTACAGTGAAAGTTATTGCCGGTTCCGCTGAAAATTATAAAATTACTGACAGACAAGATTTAATCAACGCAGGGATTATATAATCCTCATTATGAGGTCGGAATTGCATATTTTAGCTAATCATTATATACATCTTTGGCAACCCGCATGAATAGTGTCATTCCGGTTTTGTGAGTCTTCAAGCAAATACCGGAATCTCAAACAACACCATTCACGAAGACGAAACAGAATATTACTAAATCTCAAAGACTTAGATTCCTGTATCCGCTCGAAGACTCGCTCCACAGGAATGACAACTCAGAGAGATGTGTATAATGGTTAGCATTATGAGGTCGGAATTGCATATTTTGAGCTTAATACAATTTTGATACATAAACAAAAGATGCGATATTGTTTAGTTCGCAATTGGGAATAGTCTATAATATATTTGAATAATAAGGGAAAGTATAATGGAGCTGAACACTCTGGAAATTAAGCAAATTAATTCTATAGAAAAAGTAATAGAGCAGGCAAAAGGCAAATTAACTATGGCAGAAATCTCGGCAGAGACCGGATTGCCTATAGATACCGTTCGTACTTTGCTGAATGTATTATTAGAGAGATATATTTGCAGAGTGCAGATGGACACCAAATCCGGCAATATACTCTTTAATTTCGAGTATCCGCTTCGCCGCCGTTCGGCTAAATCATTCAAAGAAATATCCGTTGCAATAGCTGAAAAGGTGTGGAAAGTATTCCAAATCGTTTACAAAGCTTCGTTCGGAATAGTGATGATAGCTTATACTTTCTTCTTCGTATTATTATTGCTCGCAGCTTCATCTCGAAATTCTGATTCCGACAATG
>CAZIIZ010000273.1:0-4011 GCA_964539225.1 uncultured Hyphomicrobiales bacterium
CTGAATTTGTAAAAAATGTAGTAAGCCAATTCCTCCAAGAAGTTGGTAATTTGGAATATTTTGCATTGAATAATCACATGAAAGCCCCATATTCAACAAATAATAATGATAATTGGCATCAATATCAACACCTAATTTGGTATTATCTAATTTAGTATATGTAAAGAAACTAGCTCCAATATCTAATCCTGATTCGAAACAAGGTATTCCATGAGCCTCCAGTTTTATAGGAATATGTATTAGAACACAAGTTACTATCAGTAAAATTTTGTGACTTATTTTGTACATATCTTTTTCTAAAATATGGGTAATATCATTTCTATATATTATTCAATCATAAACAAAATCTATACCAATAACAATTTTAAGAATACTCCTCCCTATTTACTCAATAAGGAGGAGTTTGAGACTTTATAATCCTTGTAGTAATTTCATAAATTCAGCAATATGCAATTGATTGTACGATTGGATATAGGCAAATATTGGCACAAATATAAGTGTACCAATGAGAAAACCTTTACCGAGCGACTCATATTTAGCTTCCTTTAGAAACGAGTATATAGTCCGCCCTACATTGATTGTAATGATGATGTGAGTGATTTGCGGAAAGATATTTGCAGCATTCCACGGCATCACAAATAAACCCATCGTCCCATAATAGTATAATGGCAGAATTGGAATCGCTAAAAAATAATCCTTTTTTGTGGTTTTATGTAGCACAAAGCATATCAAAAACGCAATTACAGCCAATGAACAAGCATTGAAAGCGAGCCATTTGCCGACGCTCAATCCCAACATAGAAAGAAAGAAATAGCTGCTGTTCAACACAGTTAATAATAACAACACAGCCATTACGTAGCCAAATATTTGACCTTTATTTGTCGAACTCATAATTTTTATCCTTTTTTAATATAATACATAACATAACCGTTGCTAAACTAAAAGCAACAGAATTCAATTTTCTAAATAAACTAATAAACCAATCCGAGAAGATACTCTCGAACCGAATTATTAACCTGCGGTTTTGCTTAGGTTAATTATGCTATGAATATAAACTTTAGGACTTTTCTCATAAGCTGTTTTGGTTTTTTATATTTTCGTAGCTAAATCGAAAAAGAGTGAATCAGTCTTCTATAGATTTAGCTAATAATTCTATTCTTAATAAACAGTTTGCGGAAGTATCAGCAAACAGTTTACGAAATTAGTAAAAATATTTATAATTTTATAATATTTTTCACAATATAACAAATTTAACTGCGTCAAATAGTTTGGCACTCTGCAACTGCGAGTGCTAATAAGTTAAAGAACACAATAAACTAAATGTTTAACAAATATAATAATTATAGGAGAGTTTTAATATGAATTTAACTCCATTATACGACAGAATTATCGTAAAATCTTCAGCTCCTGAAGAAGTAACTAAAGGTGGCATTATCATCCCTGATACTGCTAAAGAAAAACCAATGCAAGGCACTGTAATCGCTGTAGGTACCGGTAAGGTAACTGAAGACGGTAAAGTAATTCCATTGCAAGTAATAATCGGCGATACAGTAATTTACGGAAAATATGCTGGTACTGAAATCGCAGTCGAAGGCGAAGACGTATTAATGATGAGAGAATCAGACGTATTTGCTATCGTAAAATAGTTTATAGATTCCTGCAAACGCAGGAATGACAAGAAAATAATATAAAAAAATTAAAAATTAAATTTGGAGATATATAAAGATGGGTGCAAAAGTAATTACATTTGATGTAGAAGCTCGTGCTACATTAAAAAGAGGCGTTGATCAATTAGCAAATGCTGTAAAAGCTACTTTAGGTCCAAAAGGACGTAACGTAATTATCGACAAAAAATTCGGTGCTCCGACTATCACTAAAGACGGTGTAACTGTAGCTAAAGAAATCGAATTAGAAGATGCAGTTGAGAACATGGGAGCTGCTATGGTTCGCGAAGTTGCTTCAAGAACTAGTGATGTAGCCGGCGACGGTACTACTACAGCAACTGTATTAGCTCAAGCTATTTTCCGTGAAGGTTTAAAGAACGTTACTGCCGGTGCTAATCCTATGGATTTGAAACGCGGTATCGACTTAGCTGTTACTGCTGTAACTAAAGGCTTAAAAGCTATTAGTCGCGAAGTTGAAGGCAAAAAAGAAATCGCTCAAGTTGGTACTATATCAGCTAACAACGATTCTACTATCGGTAACTTAATTGCTGAAGCTATGGATAAAGTCGGTAAAGACGGCGTTATCACTGTAGAAGAAGCTAAAGGTACTGAAACTAGTATGGAAGTAGTTGAAGGTATGCAGTTCGATAGAGGTTACTTATCTCCATACTTCGTAACTGAAGCTGAATCAATGTCTGCAGTTTTAGAAAATCCATATATCTTAATCCACGATAAAAAAATCTCTGCTATCAAAGATTTATTACCAATCTTAGAAAGAGTTTCTCAAAGTGGACGTTCTTTATTAATCATCTCTGAAGACTTAGAAGGCGAAGCATTAGCTACATTAGTAGTTAATAAATTGCGTGGTACTTTAAGAGTAGCTGCAGTTAAAGCTCCAGGCTTCGGCGACAGAAGAAAAGCAATGCTTGAAGACATCGCTGTATTAACTGGCGGTACTGTAATCAGCGAAGAAAAAGGCTTTAAATTAGACAACGCTTCTGTTGGCTACTTAGGAACAGCTAAAACTGTAACTATCGACAAAGACAACACTACAATCGTTGAAGGTGCTGGCTCTACAGATGATATTAAGAAAAGAATCAACGAAATTAAAATCCAAATCGAAAAAACTACTTCTGATTACGACAGAGAAAAATTACAAGAACGTCTTGCTAAATTAAGCGGTGGCGTTGCTGTATTGAAAATCGGTGCGTCAACTGAAGTAGAAATGAAAGAGAAAAAAGCTCGTGTAGAAGATGCTCTTCACGCTACTCGTGCTGCCGTTGAAGAAGGTATCGTACCAGGCGGTGGTGTTGCTTATTTAAGAACATTAAAAGAATTAGACAACGTAGTAACTGAAAACGAAGATCAAAAAATCGGCGTTCAAATTATTCGCAAAGCTATCGAAGAACCAATTCGCCAAATCGTTACAAATGCCGGCTTAGAAGCTTCGGTAATTGTAAATAGAGTAAAAGAAGGCACTGGTGCTTTCGGGTTCAACGCTTACAATGAACAATACGAAGACTTATTCCTTGCCGGCGTAATTGATCCAACTAAGGTTAGCCGTGTAGCATTAGAAAACGCCGCTTCAGTTTCTGGTTTATTATTAACTACTGAAGTAACTATCGTTGATAAACCATCTAAAGATTCTGGTATGCCATCAATGCCGGGCGGAATGCCAGGTATGGGCGGTATGGACTATTAATAGTCTGCATTTATCGTAAACGAAATAGATTTAAACTCCCTTCTTTAGCTTTATGCTTTAGAAGGGAGTTTTTTTATTTTATATAAAGTAAACTCTAAAAATTTATTGATAATTCAATAAATAGCTTTAGCTATTTGCAGTCAGATAGTTAAAGCTATCTGTTGAAACTCTTCATCTCTTATCATTCCTGCAATTGGATATTTACTATTGCATTCTTTTCTTGTCATTCCTGCAAACGAGGCTTCGAATGAATGCAGGAATCTATTCTTTAGTATTTTTTTTCTTGTCATTCCTGCAATTGGATATTTACTATTGCATTCTTTTCAAGTCATTCCTGCAAGCGAGGCTTCGAGTGCATGCAGGAATATATTTCTTCGTAATTCTTTTCTTGTCATTCCTGCGAATGCAGGAATCTAAAGTCTTTGTAAGGCTAATAAACTATATGGAATAAAGTTCATTGTGGATTTCAAAGTCTTAGATTCCTGTATCCACTCGAAGACTCGTTCCACAGGAATGACAAGAAAAGTAGTTAGTTTCTGTATCCACTCAAAGACTCGTTCCACGGGAATGACAAGAAAAGTAGTTAGTTTCTGTATCCACTCGAAGACTCGTTCCACAGGAATGACAAGAAAAGTAGTTAGTTTC
>CAZIIZ010000273.1:4111-4908 GCA_964539225.1 uncultured Hyphomicrobiales bacterium
TGTATCCACTCAAAGACTCGTTCCACGGGAATGACAACTTTAAGGTTATGGAGTTTTGCAACGTTTTATTACCAGAATAATTCGTCTATTTAGAGTAAATTTGAGAATTAAGCTGATAATAAATATTGAGTAAATTTGTCCGAGAAGCATTATTCAATTCTTCTTTTGGAAAGCTCCGATTAATTTAATATATTAGCATACTTATTTTAAAAATAACGAGATATGGGTATAAATTAATGTTCGAGCCTCAAAAAGCAAATATTGAAGAATTACACAACCGAATAGATAAACTTCGGAGGTTCCTTTGACCTTGAGAATAAAGAAGAAAAAATAAAAGAATACCTCGCCTTGAGCGAAGCTCCCGACTTTTGGAATGATTCCACTACCGCCCAGAAAATTATGCAAAACGCTTCGGAATTAAAGGAGTGGGTTACTATGTGGCAAACGGCTAAAACGGTGATCGACGACGTAGAAGCATTGATTCTGTTAGCTGAGGAAGAAAAGGACTAATCCTTAGAGTCGGAAATAATCGCAGAATTAGTCAAAGCAGAATCAGCATTATCCGAATTAGAGATTCGCAATTTATTATCCGATAAAGACGATTCTCGCAATGCTCTGCTGACGATTCATTCGGGAGCCGGCGGCACAGAAGCTCAAGATTGGGCAGAAATGCTACTGAGAATGTATTCCCGTTGGTGCGAACGCCACAATTATAAGGTGTTTATGGTGGACGAATTAGAAGGCGACGGAGCCGGAATCAAATCTGCGACAATTGAAATCGAAGGCAAATTTGCTTA
>CAZIIZ010000274.1:0-4899 GCA_964539225.1 uncultured Hyphomicrobiales bacterium
CGGTGTGCTTTCAGCTGAATTGAAAATATATTCTCAATTTGATACTACTATTGTTCAAATTAGAGGCGAAGGCTTTGAATCAAAAATTAGTAATCTGATTAAATTTGTAGATTTCGGGAAAATCCCAGTTGATTATTCTCAAGATAGTATGGTGAAAGTATTTAAGAATCAGTCCACAGCCGCTATGATAATTGATAAGGTGGTAATAGTAGGTCCGGATATGCAGCAATTCAGCATACAAGCACCAATGGAGAATTATAGTATTCCGGCTGGTGCGTACTTTGAAGTGCCGTTCCGCTTTTTGCCAAACGACAAAGGATTGGCGAATACAGTAGCAGAAATACATTATCGTGCCGATGGATCACCGGCGAAAGTGCAATTAATCGGCGAAGGAATTAGCGATTGCGGTGCCGAATCATTTTATGTGTCAGATTTTTCAAATGATAAATATTTTAAAACTATAGCTGCGGCTACTGTTAAAAATGGAAATATGGTTTTGAATCCTGCAACTGATCAATCATTTGGAGGAGTTTCCACAAAGAAACGTGTTCCTGTCGATTCCGGATTCGTCGCTACATATAGTTTCAAAATTACTGACCCATATCAATTCGATGACAACGAAACCTCCGAACCCGGAGCTGATGGAATGAGTTTCGTGATTCATAATACTAAAGATTCTGTTATCGGGCGTACCGGCGGCGGATTAGGATATAGCAAATTGAAAAATGCTTTAGCTATAGAATTAGATTTGTTCGCAAATGATGAAAAACAACTCGAAGACTATGAAGATCCAAATGGCAATCACCTCGCTGTATTTAAAATTGCCGATGGCGACACAGCACTTACTTCAGTCCATAAAGCTACAAATGTGTTAGCTATGAATTCTGATATTCCGATAATTCGTTCTGATGGTACTATATATTATGAAAAAATCGAATACAAACCGGAAAACTCTGAATTACTGATTTATCTCGATTCTACAGGAGAATTCAAATCTCCGGCTATTAGAATAGATGATTTTAAATTGAGCGATTATGTAAAAATGGAGTTTGATAAAGGCGTATATTTGTCTGTATTCGCCACCGCCGGCAGTTCGTACCAATCTCATACTTTGTTGACTTGGAGAACATGTTCATATCGTTCTGCGGAATCAGTCCCAGCGGACGTGGTAGAACAGTCAAAGTGGAATAGCGATGAGATGATAAGTATTTATCCGAATCCAACTTCTGATAAATCAAAATTGATAATTCATTCCGATAAATTCTGCGAATGTACCGTGTCATTTTTTAATAGTTTGGGCGACCAAATCCACAATAATATTTTAATTAACTTGAGCGATGGCAAAAATGAAATCGCTATGCCGGAGGATTTGCCGCTTGGTACGACTTTCGTCAGAATTGAAATCGATGGCATTAGTACAGTCAGGAACTTAATAAAATTCAGATAAAAGATAATTAAGGTTGGACAGTTAAAGTAGAGAAAATTATATACAATCATAATAATGAGTTTACTAATTTTCTCTTCGATTAATAACAATTATCATAAGAACCATTTGCTGTTCGCCGATTGCATTAATCTAATGCTTCTATTTCAGCCTTTTCAGCTTTCTTGAGGCTGTTATAGACTAATTCGTAGGAATGGTCTATAAGCTCGTATATCTCTTTCTCAGGGACTTCGCCTTCCGGTATAATTGTGTTCCAATGTTTTTTATTGCAGTGATAGCCCGGAGTAATTTCGGTATATCGTTCTCGTAGCTCTATGGCTCGCTCTGGGTCGCATTTTAGAGTTAATCCAAACGGCACGGATTCTAAATCAGTAATACAAAACATTTTCGAGCCTACTTTTAATACCAAAGTAGTTTCATCGAAAGGGAAGCCTTCGGTAACTCCTTTTTTCCGCAGGCAATAATCTCGCAAATCTTGAATATTCATATTCGATCCAGTCTGTTTCAAATAAAAAAAAAGCCGTTTAAACAATTGAATGCTTAAACGGCTAGAGCAACTAAATATTATATTTGATTAGTTTACTGTGTTTGGGAAGCCCATAAAGTTGGCATCCGGTCTTTCTAATTTGATTTCGCCGTATTGTTGTTCGAATTTGTTTACGTTGTCTGCCAAAGCATTCATTAATAATTTTGCATGCTGAGGAGTCATGATAATTCTTGCATGAACTTTACCTTTAGGTACGCCAGGCAAAATACGAGTAAAATCAATTACGAATTCAGCAGGTGAGTGCGAAATAATTGCTAAATTGGAATAAATTCCTTCTGCTTCTTTTTCGCCCAACTCAATGCTGATTTGTTGAGTGTTTTCTTCTTGGTTAGCCATTGTGCTCTTTCTGTAATAAAAATTGTTAGGAAAAAATATTAATTAATATTGTGTTCTATTTCTTCATATCTTTATAATATTGATTGAATAGGTCGAGTTTCTCTTGATTTTTAGTTTTATCAAAATAATTTATCATGTTAAGCAAGTAGAATTCCATATCGGCAGTTTCTACGTTGTCTTTAAGAGTTACTAATCTGTCTAATGTCGTAGTTAATTTATCTTTACTGTTAGTGGCGATATAGATGTCGGCTAATTCTAATAGTATTATGTAATTTGCAGAATAATCTATATTGCGAGATAATTCTTCAAAAATTGTTTTTGATTTCTCTAAAATCGGCATATATGATGCTTCATTGATTTTATAAGCCGGATCTTTATCTAATTTATTGAATTCAGCTTTTTGAATTTCTACTGCTTGATTCTTGTAAGCAGAACCTAAAATTCTCTTTACTTCGAATAAGTCTGGTTTGATTTTCAATGCTGCTTCGTATTGAGCTATAGCTTCAGGATATTTTTTATTACGAACTAAAATATCACCATATTGTGCACGATATGCTGCGTTGTCCGGCGATTCTTTTACTAATTTTTCTAAAGTTATTAATGCTTTGCTGCCATCGCCTTGAGCTTCTAAAATTTGAACTAAAAATTGATTAGCTGAAGCATTAGAAGGGTCTATTTTCTTTAATTGCTCTACATAAGTTACTGCTTTATCGTAATTCTTCTTGTCGAAATAGATTCTCGCCAACTCAGCTGTAGGAGTTACATTGAATTCAAAAGGTTGTTGACGGTAAATTTCTGAAGGATTAAATCTCCAGCCGGTAACGCCAGTTTTTGAAGTTTTAGTATTATGTCTTGTGTAAATAGCTAAATCAGTACCATCAATTTTATAAATCATTATCGCTGAAGTGTCTTGGGCTTTAGGATCTTTTGGATTCAAGAACCAAGTAAATACATCATATTTAGCAGGCTTGCCTAGAATTTTAATTACATTTTCAGGATTTTGACCGATGCTTAATCCTTTAGCTGAGATAAATTCTATTTCTTTTCCCATTACGTTGTTATATTTTTCAAAATATTCTACAGCTTTTTCAGTGTTGCTCATGTAAGAATAACACATACCGAGCATAGAATAATTATCCGGATTGTCTGGGTTAATAATAATACAATTTTCAAATATTTTTGAAATTACTTCGCCCATCTTATTTACCATATCTTTTTTGCTATTATCGTCTTGCATAATTCGCATTCCATCCAAACCGCCTACTCCGAAGTTGAACGCAGATACCCAAGCATTGTATTCAATAGAAGCATATTTATTAGCATTTTTGGTTGGTTTCGCAGTAGCACTTTGCGAAGCTTGTTTGGCTTTAACGACTAATTTAAGAGCTTCGAAAAGTTTTTCTGGATTATCAGGAGTGCTTTCAGCCATTTTTAAATAAATTTCGGCAAGTTCGTACATCGCTTCAGAATTGTTAGAATTTTTAGTTAATTCTTTCTGATACATCTCGATTGCACGAGGAAATTCATTTTTGGACTTAGCTACTCTGGCTGTCGTCATCTCGGGAGAGGAACACTGGAAACCTTGAGTTAGGAATGCACCTAATAAGATTGCTAATATAAAGTATTGAATTCTTGACATTTGAATTCTCCTTAGTTTATGATAATAATAATTTATTTCAAGTATTGATATAGAGTCTCAAATAGACTATTTGGTTACACTTACAATAAAAAAAAGCAAATTACGAAAAAAAGACTTGATTTCCAACTATAACTATTGGTCAATATTGATACTGAGACCAACATTATATTATATTTTGCGAAATATGTATATTCTGCTAATTTGTTGTGTAGAAAGTCTAAACATTATACACACTTTTTAGGGTTGTCATTCCTGCGAAACGAGTCTTCGAGTGGATGCAGGAATCTAAATACTTGATAATACGAGAGAACTAATAACTATACTTCAAATTCTAAGATAATAGATTCCGGTATTTGCTCGAAGACTCACAAAACCGGAATGACACTATTAATGAGTGTTGCCAAATATATGTATAATGATAAGATAAAGTAGGTATTTGAAACTACTCCGTATTGAATAAAGTAAAATTCAACTATTATCTCTACAGCATTCTAATCACTTTAATTTAATTCCTCAATTAAAATTATTCCAATATCTTTATTGCTTTTGGAATGCTCTTAACTGCCGCTTGAGATTGGGAATCCATATCGAACAATACTTCATAATATCCCGAATCGCCCCAAATTAGATAGGCAATTACTGCTTTAAGTTGCAAGCGAATTTTTTCTTTATCGGTGGCGAACATAGTTTCGTTCCATAGATTTTTAGTAGTTCTGAAGTATTGCACAAATTCTGAAAATACCGTGTCTGATATACTGAATCCCGAATGATATGAACTGCGATTCGGATATTTAGCATCCAATTTCGGACGATTCAGAGCAAGATAATCCAAAGCAAATTCTAAGAAAATGCCTCTGGATTTTAATACTTCAGTTAGCAAAGTAAGAGTATCTGACTTTACGGTAACGTCCGGATAAATTCCTCCGCCGCCTA
>CAZIIZ010000275.1:0-4886 GCA_964539225.1 uncultured Hyphomicrobiales bacterium
AAACCGGAATGACAGTATTCATCGGTATTGTCGAAGATGTGTATAATGGTTAGCTCTGCTCCTCCTTACCAACCCGAGGAGCGGAGGGAAGGATAAGCATACAATAATACATTAGAAATAACGTTTCAGTAAGCACTTATATTTAAAAAGGAAAACGATATGGATGCCTTACTCGTGATGCCGAAAGATAAAGAAGAATTTCGCTTCCTTAATGAGATGTTCGCTAAAATGGATATTAAGTCTAAAGTTTTAAGCTTAGAAAATGAAGATGATTTGGAGTTCGGCTCTTTGATTGCCGCCGGAGATAAAGAAGATTATGTTGATGAAACTGAAATAATGAGTTTGCTCAGTAAAGTTGGCTAATTTATGAAAATCCTCTATGAAAGAACTTTCTACAAGGATTTGTCAAAACTTTCAGACAACAACATCAATAACAGAATTATTGCCCTAATTGAATTACTTAAAAAGTCAGAAGATATTTCAAAATTACCATCTATCAAGAAAATAACCGGATATTCAGATTATTATCGAATTCGAATCGGTGATTACCGTTTGGGTATCAAATACAATAATAATCAAATCACTTTGATAAGATTTCTTCATCGTAAAGAAATCTATCGTACTTTTCCGTAAGCTGTTATTTTAAACGCAACCCGAAGGAGCGGAGGAAGAATAAACATCATGTTCCGCTTGTTTTCAATATTATTTAGATAAATACGTATATCCGATAGAAATAAATTTTAAATAGAAGAGAGATTGAAAAAGTGGAAAATAGTATTCAGAACTATAGATTTACTTATGATACAGAACCAAGCGACGAGCATTTGGCTATAATCATGAAGGAAGTAGCCGAAGAAGCAAAGCAGAAAGCTATCGAAGCAAATTCAGCTTTTATGTTGAATCTGAGCGAGCAAATCCGTCTTGCAAAGCAAAAACAAAGCATATAAAATTCTCTTATTTAAGTCTCTCAATGGCAATGTAGCGAAAGTTTATACCGAAGTCAATCCTTGGGCCTTGGATATTTACCGTTCGTAATAAAATACTAGGTAACGCCTCGCTCCTCCATTCCCAACCGAAGGTGCGGAGGGAAAAATAAACATCATATTTAGCAAAACAATTAACACATAGCGATATATCCGAAAATTCAACATAGATTAGCTACGCTGAAACCATAGGATGTTTTTTTGTATCCACTCGAAGGCTCGCCCCACAGAAATGCTAACCATTATACACATCTTCGGCAATACCGATGAATACTGTCATTCCGGTTTTGTGAGTCTTCGAACAAATACCGGAATCTCAAACAACACCATTCACGAAGACGAAACAGAACACTACTAAATCTCAAAGACTTAGATTCCTGTATCCGCTCGAAGACTCGCTCCACAGGAATGACAACTCAGAAAGATGTGTATAATGGTTAGCAGAAATGATAAGAAAAGATGCAGAATGACGGAAGAAGAAGGAAATGAGAAGAAAATATTATTCGTTATGTATCGATTCTGAGAACAATAATTCTGCAAACAGATTGAATTAGGAATTATCAGACGAAAAAGTTTACTAGTATGATTATTTTATTTTAGAAAGCCGATAAAATTGATTATTTTTGCTATCCGGCATAAAGATAAAATTTACAATAATAATAGAAATAATATAATGTTCAGAAAAATATTAGCATTATCGATGCTATTCGTATTTATTTCCTTTGAATTAAACTATTCACAGCAAAGCACAGATACTCAACAAATTGGTTCGCATTTAGATTTAACAAGTAATGACAGCTTAAAAAGTATTCTATCTCTGCAAGCAAACATTAATGCATTATTGAATGATAAGAATTTGAAAGGTGCAAATTATGGCTTGGCAATTTATTCAACGATAAACAATAAATCTATATACAAAAGAAATTCCGAGAAGTTATTAACTCCCGCATCCAATACTAAAATATTCACATCCTTTGCTCTGTTGAATTTCTTGGGTGAAAATTTTAATACTCGTACTTCGGTGTATTGCAAAGCTGATGCAATCCAAGGTAATGCGATAAATGGTGATATATATTTATTTGGTCGTGGAGATATAAATTTGAGCATAGGCGATATTGAAGATTTAGCTCAGCAAATTAGGAATCTCGGAATTACTCAAATAAATGGTAATATTTGTGCCGATGCCAGCTTCTTCGATAAAGATTATGCTCGCAGTTCGTATAGCGGCGATAGAGAAGAAGTAGAGCCAACCGGACCCATTTTTCCGCTAACTGTCGAGAATAATTTGATTAATGTATTAGTGAAAGCCGGTTCGAGAACCGGAGGTCCGGCAAATATCCAAATCATACCAAATTCTAAATCCTTCATAGTTAGAAATAATTCTTTGGTTGGATTCGTGGCAAAGAAAAAAAAGAAAGCTGCTCCGGCAGGAATCGGTGTACGAATTACAAATGAAAATGATAAAACAATAATTACCATCAACGGAATAATTCCTCCGAAGCAAACTGCCTACTACAGCTATTTCAATAACGCACCAGACGTAACTGCAGCCGGAGTTCTAAAGGAAAGGCTTGCAGTAGTTGGCGTAAAAGTATCCGGCGATGTAAAAGCCGCAACACTTGGAGAAATAAAAAATAATACAGCCAAGGAAATAGCTAATTTCGAAAGACCAATTACCGATATTATGTATTGGGTAAATAAAAAAAGCGATAACTTTTTAGCAGAAATGCTATTTAAAATTATTGGAGGCAATTTCGCTAAATATCCGAGTACTGCTCAATCTGCTCGCGAAAAAGTAATGCAAGCTCTCAATGATAATGGTATTCCGCATAATGGATTCCAATTAAATGACGGTTGCGGACTTTCTCGAAGAAATTTGGTAAGTGCAGAAGGATTAGCAAAATTGTTATTAGTAGCGAAAAATAAAAAATTCGGACGTGCTTTAGATTCTACAATGACTATAGCAGGAGTGGACGGAACTTTAAGAAAAAGGATGGTAGGAACATTAGCGGCTAATAACTTGCACGGCAAAACCGGAACACTATCCAATACAAGCTCGCTTTCGGGATATGTTCGCTCAAGCAATGGCGAGCAATTTACTTTTGCCTTTATCTTTAATGGACCAGGCGTAGGATATTACAAGCAAGTAGAAAATAAAATCGGCGAATTATTAGCTAATTTCAAATATTTAAAATATTAATGATGAGCAGACATAAATCAATATTAACGAACTCGATTTTAATCATTGCTTCTACAGTCATGATTTTCCCGATGATTTGGATGATTATTTATTCTCTGAAATCATTTCCGGAAAGCTATAAAAGTTTTATTGATTTGATTTCCGCCCCATTCACTACTAAAAACTATACTGACGCTCTGCAATCGGATGCGTTTCTCCGTTATTTCGCCAATTCTATTATTATTGCGAGTTGCGTAACAATTGGAAATATTTTCTTCTGTTTCTTCGCTGCTTTCGCCTTGGTGCGTAAGGAATTTATCGGCAAAAATTACTTTACGCGACAATCGCCGGAGTAATGATAATCCCACCGCACGTGATTATGATTCCATTATACAGATTGATGGTAAATTTTGAGTGGATCAATAGCTACTATGCACTAATCTTCCCTTGGCTGGTTACTCCTTTCGGAATTTATCTGATTAGACAATATTTAATGTCTCTTCCGAAAGATATCGAAGACGCAGCGAAAATTGACGGAGCTGGCAATTGGTATATTTTATTTAAAATCGTGATGCCGCTATGCAAACCGATTCTGACCGTATTAGCAATCTATACTTTCCTTGGCAATTGGAATTCTTTCCTATTCCCTTTCCTATTCTCCAATACCGAATCTATGCGTACTTTGCCAGTAGGTTTGACTTTCTATCTCGGCAAGCAGTCCATCGACTGGGGGCATTTAATGGCTGGAGCCGGTATATCCGCCCTTCCGATTATCGCAGTATTTTTAATATTCCAAAAGCAGATCATCAATGGCTTAACTGCCGGAGCCTTAAAAGAATAATTAAAGATTATTCCACTTCATATAACCATTATACAAATCTTCGGCAACCCTCATTAATAGTGTCATTCCGGTTTTGAGAGTCTTCGAGCAAATCATTCTTATGATTCAGCGTAGCTAAATACCGGAATCTAAAAACTCATTGATTTGGATATAGAACAGTTTTCTCGTATCATCAAGTATTTAGATTAGCTACGCTGAACTCTAAGAAGAGTTTCCTGCATCCACTCGAAGACTGGTTCCGCAGGAAATAACACCCCAAAAAGATATGTAATGGGTAGCGGTAATAGAGGGCTGGGCAAAAATAATCCCTTTCGACAATACAATTGTACGAAAGGGAAAATGTTAATCAGATTAATGGAAAGATTGCTTACAATTCCATCAATTTTTTGCGAGTATATGCGATTAATCCGCCAGCATCAATAATTGCTTGTTGAGCCGGATGGTGCGGAATTGTTTCAAAGGATTTACCGGTAGTTTTGTTGATTACTTTAGCGTCTGCGATTTCTAATTCATCGCCTACTGAAGCTTCAATTGTAGGACAAACCACAGTCTGCAAACCTAAGTTCACACTATTCTGCATAAATATTCTGGCGAAGTTTTTCGCTATTATTACGATGTTATGTCCTTTTAAAGTAGAAACAGCTTGTTCGCGAGAAGAGCCACAACCGAAATTTTTAGCAGCTAATAAAATGCTACCTTCTGGTACTTCTTTGTTGACAAGCATTTTGTTCAAATCCTTCAAATCAGCAAATGCGAATTGAGGAGTTTCCGATGGCAATACAGTTGCCATAAATCTGCCTGGATAAATAATATCTGTTGAAATATCATCACCGAGGGAATATATTACTTTGCTCATCTTAGTTTCCCTTTCTTGGATCAGTGA
>CAZIIZ010000276.1:0-4882 GCA_964539225.1 uncultured Hyphomicrobiales bacterium
GTAACGGCTACGAAAAAGACGAGGGCGAAACTTTAGAATCTGCTGACTTCGTAGAAGTTCGCGGGCTCGAAGGTCGCAGAGAAATTTCAGTCGATTTGAATGGCAAAATTGTAAAGATTGCCATCATTAACGGTCTTAAAAATGCGGAACTACTTTTAGAAGAAGTTCGCTTAGGCACTTCGACATTCGATTTTATCGAAATTATGTCTTGTCCCGGCGGTTGTATCGGAGGTGCAGGTCAGCCTGTTCAATTATCCGGCGATGCTCGTCAGGAGCGTGCCGACGCACTTTATCAAACAGATAAAATGCTTAAGCTTCACAAATCTCAAGAGAATCCATACATCAATCAATTGTATGCTGATCATTTGGGCGAAGTCGGCGGCGAAAAAGCTCATCATCTATTGCACACACATTATAAAAATCGCAAGAGAATGTTCGGTGCTGATATGACTTTTCTTTCAGGTGAGGACAAATTGAACATCAATATCTGCATCGGAACTAATTGCTTCATTAAAGGTTCGCAGAAATTATTGAGAAAGCTCATTGATTATGTCGATGAAAACAATTTAGCACACCTTGTGAACATCAATGCAGACTTCTGTATGGAGGCTTGCGAAAACGGACCAGGCGTTCGCGTCGGCTCAAAGAAATATTTGCATGCTACATTCGCAATGATTGTTGATGCAATTCAGAATGAATTAAATTCGGAAGGCAATTTAGTCGTAGAAGAACACGCTTGTTCCGATTGCGGATGCGGTTGCCACTAATTTAGTCGATTACATAGATTCATAGATTCGCTCCTCTGCATTCCGATTTGGGTACAGAGGAGCTTTTTTTTGAATTTG
The DNA here is from genome assembly GCA_964539225.1 of uncultured Hyphomicrobiales bacterium. Taxonomy (GTDB): domain Bacteria; phylum Bacteroidota; class Ignavibacteria; order Kapaibacteriales; family UBA2268; genus CALLXS01. The sequence continues at coordinate 846 of CAZIIZ010000276.1, forward strand.
TTTTTAATTTGCTTTTGGAATAGTAAGTTAAAAGTGTTATTTTGGTATTTTATATTCTGATTTTCGTATTTGAGAAAAATAATTAATATTAAACTACTTTGGAGCAAGAAATGGGCTGTTTAGGTGTGCTATTTTCCATTGATGAAGAGACAGTAAATAAATTAAAATCATTTGTTGATGATGAGCAAAGATTAGAATTTTTGCAAGAGGAAATTGAGGAATCATTAATGTCAAACGAACCTGAAAGGTTTGCTGAATTAGAGAAATCATGGGATGCCTTACATAGAAGTTTGACAGATGGTAAATTGGAGTGGAATAATGGAGAATTTCCATTCAATCATATTATTATGGGCGGAATTTCGCTGTACCAACAAGATGATTATATTATGTCGCTCAAAACACCAATACAAGTGGCGGAAATTGCAAAAATAATCGACAATATTTCCAAACAAGAGCTTAAAAACAAGTATTATTCAATTAATGAAATTGATTATGGTTTTGAATTGTCTGACGAAGATTTTAATTATACGTGGGGTTGGTTTGAGGAATCGATTGCCTTTTGGAAACTTGCAGCATCTGAAAATAGATTTGTCCTATTTACTGTAGATCAATAGTTTTGCTTTATTATTTCAATGACTAAAAAATATACCAAATTTAAAATATATTATTATAGATTCGCTCCTCTGCATTCCGACTCGGGTTCAGAGGAGCTTTTTTTTGTTACTTATCTAATTTGCACTTTTACATATCAGATTAATCTGATATTTTTATGCCTGTTATTTCATATTTTGCAATTAACTTTTCTTCCATCGTAGTAATATCCTTACTATTTATTATCTTAGTAGCTTTAAATGGATTAACTCCTATGATATCGACTATATTGGTATCACTTGTATAAACATCATTTCCAGTTCTATTATGAAAAGATCTTCTCTCATCCCACTTAATCTCCCAATGAGAGAAATCGTATGTTTCTGAACTCATCCATTTTCCGTAACAACTAGATCCATTTACATCAATACTATCTTTTGAATTCGTTCTTGAAATATTCCAGTTAAGTGTATCTATATTTCCTACTTTGATATCTTTATAGAAAAAATAATTCGTATCACTTAAATAAACTAATGTACTATATATTTTCCATTTACCGTAAATGTTATCTTTTAATGTTTCTTTGGGAGTTGTCGGCGAAGTGGAATTATCGCATGAGCTGAATAAGATTACGAATGCCGACAGCATCGCATAGATTCCGAATTTGTTGATTACGTTTCTGAGCATAATTGTTTCTTTCATTTCAATGTTTATATTGTATAATTTATGTCGCTTTACTGTTTTACGCCGGATATTTCAAATTTCGCTAAAACTTTTAGAACAGTATTTGTACTATCATACATTCTTTCAGTAAAAGTACCCTTCAATGGATTAATTCCGTTTAGTTCAATTTCAATTTTGACCAATTTATCATTATACGGCTCTACTGCATCGTAACACATTATCCAATGATTATCAGGTGAAGTGGATGAATTTAACCATGCCGCTGACGCAAAGACTCCATATCCTGAAATATATACAGCTATCAAATTGTCTTGCGTATATATTTTGGAAATATTCCATTTAGATGTATCGATTCTTCCTACTTTATCATAAAAATGTCCATAATCATTACCATCTATTTTATTTTTTTCTATACATTTTTTATATATTTCCCAATTGCCAAATATATCCTTTTTTAATGCAGAGTTTTCTTCGATTGGCGAAGTGGAATTGTCGCACGATATTAATATAAATACGAATGCCGAAAGCATCGCATAGATTCCGAATCTGCTTATTATATTTTTTAACATTATTGCCCCGCTTTCATATTAGTTGTATTTGGATTATACTTGTATTCCTCGCCAGTCAGTTCTATTCTTCTGAAAACTTTAGGCTCTGCAAATGAACTATCATATACTCTTTCTGTCCAAGTACCCTTTAGCGGGTTAATTCCGGTTATTTCTATTTCAATATCAATATTAGTACTAGGCATTGTAAAATCTGCTCTATGATATATTACCCAATGTGGAAAAGAGTAAGCCTTTGAACTTATCCATGCTGCGGTTGTAAAGATAAAATCAGTTCCCATATAGAATCTTGTATCAATCATATCCTCTAATGAATCAATTTTTAAAAAATCCATAAACATAGAATCAGTGTCTCCGACTTTATTAATATGACCATATTTAAAAGTGATAAGTCCCAAATCATTATACTCGACGCAAGTACGATTTACTTTCCAGCCTTTAAATATATCCTTCTTCAGTGCTGAGTTCTCCTTGTTTGCTGAAGTAGAATCGTCGCACGAGCTGAATAAGATTACGAATACTGATAGCATCGCATAGATTCCGAATTTATTGATTACGTTTCTGAGCATAATCATTCTCCTAATTGTTCTGTATAATTAAAATAATAAATTACTATTGTCGATTGTCTATACTACTGCCTTTTGCCCTCTATGGCATAACGAGCTATAATTCCCCCTTGATTAGTTTCCGGATTTACTACATAATCCATACTTGTCCCTTTCAAAGGGTTAAAACTTGTTAGCTCGACTTCTGTTCCATGGTATAAATTAGTTGTTAAATCTTCAGTATATATAGTGATTGCCCAATGCATGAAAGGATAGTTTTCTGTCTCTCTCCATTCACCTTCGCCATCACTATCATTAACCACTAATATAATCCTATCATTGCGTTTGGTAATTTTCCATTCCTGAAAGTCTTTATCACCAACCTTACAAGCACCATAACTCTTAGTACAAGTTCGGCTAACTAACCATTTTCCATAAATATTATCTTTCAAAGTTTCTGGAACTGCTGCCGGAGCAGTTGAGCTATCGCACGAAGATAACAAGCCTAGATACATAGTAAAAATAAAATAAATACTACTCTTTTTCATAAATAATTTAAGCATTTTGCATTACTCCTATAATTGCAATCAATGATTTGATGCTGATACATATCGCTATGCACTCGGTTACTATTACAGCGATGGTATCTTAATAATCATTCATTTGATAATTTATCAATTTTTTTAAATAATAAACCATTAATATGTTGCAAATTTATAAAATATTACAGATAATTGCAAATATTTTCTTATTATATAGTAATAATTCTATATCTGTAGCGTACATTTTAGAGTAGAAGCATTTGAAATGCCTGCTTGCCATAATAATAATCATTTTAATAAATGCTAATTAGGCATTCCTTAATTTTATCAGATATTCATACATATTAACAATACTGCTATTTGCACCCTCCGATGATTCGCAATATTAATCTATTTGAAAATAATATCAAAAATGTTCATAAAAAATAAAATATTATACTAGGAATTACTTCAATACCATCTTAGATGTATATATTTTAGTTTAAAATTTAGGTGTAAAAGCAATGCAAATAGAAAACACAACAGATTTTCGCTTAGAACACGATTTACTTGGCGATAGACAAATTCCAAATTCAGCCTACTACGGCGTACAAACATTAAGAGCTTTAGAAAATTTCCATATTAGCGGTATCGGTTTAAATCATTACCCAACTATTATCAGAGGTTTAGCTGAAATCAAATTAGCTTGTGCAAAAGCTAACTATGATTTGAAATTATTGACTGACGAACAAATCGAAGCTATGACTACAGCTTGCAACGAAGTAGCCGAAGGCAAATTCAATGATCAGTTTACTGTTGACATGATTCAAGGCGGAGCGGGTACTTCTACTAACATGAATGCTAATGAAGTAATTGCTAACCGTGCTTTAGAAATTATGGGATATAATAAAGGCGAATACGACTACTGCCACCCAAATAATCACGTAAATCTTTCTCAATCAACTAACGATGCTTATCCATCCGCTATGAAATTAGCTTTGGTTTATCATAATGAAAGATTGTTGCAATCATTGAAATTGATTATCGAATCTTTCAAAGCAAAAACTGAAGAATTCAAAGATGTAATTAAAATGGGACGTACTCAGCTTCAAGACGCAGTGCCTATGACT
>CAZIIZ010000277.1:0-4856 GCA_964539225.1 uncultured Hyphomicrobiales bacterium
TAATAATTGAAGCAGACGTAGAAAGCGGATAATCAATAGTAATTTTGTTAGCTGCGGGATTCGGGAATATAAGTGGCATTTCTTCAGCTACAATTTTATCGTCTTGTACTGATGCTAAATCTCCAATCGGAATTCTACAGAGATATAAATTGCCGTTGGTCGATGAATAAATAATTCGTAGTTGATTGTCAGAGGTTATATTAGTGTGTAAAATATCTCCGGTTCTGCTTGGCAATGAAAATGATTTCTGTATTGTAAAGTTACTATCTACAAAATCTATAACAGTTTCGTTCGAATCATTTCTACTTAGAACAATAATTGAATTATTATTAATGCAGAAAATTGCATTTATGTTATTTGCGAATGATTTAATAGAATCAATGGTTAAGGAACTAAGATTAAGCTTGTAAATAATATTTAAACGTGATATTAATAGTAGGCTATCTGGATACTCTTTGATTTGTCCTACGTTGAAATCGGAAAACGGAAATTTTACCGGAATTATGTGTTCTACAATTTCATTATTACGAGTATTTAAGGTAATACAGTTGAAGAAATCGCTATATACCATATTGAAAAAATATACTAAATTATTGTTGCCATTCATAGAATAAATTTTATTATCCCAGTTTAATGTTAAAAATGTATCAATAGTTTGTACTATTTGGTTTGTACAAATTGAGAATAAACCAATTCGGTGCTGGCTTGAAACACGACCATATAATGAGTCATTATAATTGAAATATTTCGTAATTCTTAGTGGATTACTTTCGTTTTTAGCTTCTACAATTCCTTTTTCAATATCTACAAGTATGTTACCAAAGCCAGGACGTGTCATAAAATCAAATGAATATTTTGTTGGTGTTAGTTTTACAAAATAATAATTATATCCAAATGTTAAAAAATTTGATTTATGTATCATCTCATCGTTGTCATTTATTGTGGCGGACATCATACTACCATCTAAATAATTATTCTTAAAATAAATAAAATCAACAGTATTATTATTTGAGAATACGTAACTTAAATCAGCATCAGTAAAAGTAGTATTCAAATACTTTTCATAACAAATATACGGTGATGACGGTTTAATTACATCTATTGTTGAATCCTTTCTGCATATTATATTAGCATTACTATCGAAAGCTGTTAAGGTAATTCCATATTTTCCATATCCAAAGAAATTTGAAACTAATAAATCCTTACCATATTGTAAGGCTTCTTGAGACAAATCAGCAAGCGGAACAACGGAAATTGCTTGATTCTGGTGCGACCCTATGGTTTTATTTGCTACTTGAATTCTAACGCTGTCTTGCAGACAACTATAAGAAATTTTCATATCAAGCACTATTCCTCGGCTAACCTTGATATAATTTTTCCTTGTAAAGGTTTCAAATACCTTGTTCGGGTTAAGTCCAGTTACTTTAACCGTATAAACGCCGGGTTTAGAATAGACATGCGAAAATGAATCAAATGTTTCTTCGGTACCGTCGCCGAAATTAATTAATAGGAATGTATAATCGGGCGGATAGTTAATCTCAAATTTGACTGTATCATTTGTAGTGCAGGATTGAGTATTAGAAGTAATATCAAGTGCCGTTGAGTTTTGTTTTTGATCTAATTCTAATAAATACAGAGTATATTTTGAGTTATCATCAGAAGTACAGGATAATATCTTAGTCGAATCTATCATTTTATTTTTAAAATAACTACCAAAGTGATTTCCGAATACCATATACGATGCCAATTCGGAACCATCGACGCCGCTTCTTTCTCTTATTTTAATATTATAGTATAATTTGTGAAAAGTAAGGAATGATTGACCATTATTACCACTTGGGAATAGAACTTCAGATTGCGGATTGGGATAATATGGATCAACTATCGTATGACTTTTTCCTATATTGTCTAAATCATAGAATATGAATTTGTTCTCGCTATAAGTCATCAGCATTTTATCGTTAGCAGTAATTCCGATAGGTGTCGGACAGAATCCTGTATGAGGTGTAAAAAGTTGTCCTGAAACTTCTACCCAAGAATCAGCAGCCAAAGTTCTAATTGAGGTATCTTGCTTCATGAAAAGATATTGACCGTAACTAATTTCATATTCATCAGTAGTATGTGTGTGATAAGTGGTCATTTGACTTAAATACCCAACTAACTTGTTGTCGTTTCTAGATGTAAGTATTATTGAATAACTTTGCTTAATATCACTTGAATCAAGAATATGTTTGTTAGTGCAGTCGTAATTAAAAATTTTGTATATAGAGTTTTGAATGTCAATCTTTATTACAAATTTTGAATGAATAATATTATCGTTTGTGAAAAAAAATATTTGATTACCATAGTCTGAAGAATTGTGGTCTAATATTGAAATATTAGCTTCACAGATGCTATCTAAAATAATTTTCTTCCCCTGAAGGTCGTAAACTTGAGTTTTAAACTGAGCGCGGTTATTATTGGGATATAAATGTTCAGATGGATTAATCAAAGTTATTGCAAAAAAATTAAAATCCTTTGAAATACAATACGGTTGATGACCATAATCATAAACATTTGGTATTGTAATGAGAGTTAATAATTTTCCACTTTCAATTTCAATTATTCGTAAGGTCGAATTGCTGATAATTGCAGCACGAGTGCCGTCGCGCGAGACTTCGAAGAATTTTAAATTGCTATACTCTTTCGAAAATTTCTTATACTGTCCGTCTTGGCTCCAAGTGCCTTCGATGTCATCTGCTTTTAAAGCGGAAGTTGCGAATGCTGCGAAAATAATAATCGCAGCTATTAAATATTTAATTTGATGTCTCATAATTGTTGTAAAAATAGTGTAACAAATATATTGATAGGCAAATTATATAATTAATCCTAAAATTCCAAATAATATTATTTATTTTGTGTAACTTTTTTCAAACCGAGTATTGAGGGATATATAATGAGCGTATTGTAGTATCCGAAAATAGTTAATTGAACGATGAAAATTATACCAAAAATTGCGAATAATTTATCAGATAAAAAATATTTTTGCACATTTTATAATTTAATTATTATTTCAATTATAAAACTGCTATTTTTGTATTCTAAAAAAATATTCGTTTGAAAAAAAAGAAAATATTAAATGGGAATTAGACTGTTTTCCAATGATGTTGCGATAGATTTGGGTACTGCAAATACTCTAATATGGGCTAAAGGCAAGGGAATCGTGCTGAATGAGCCTACAATTGTAGCTTTCGACCGTTCGACTAAGCATATTATAGCTATCGGACACGAAGCTCAAGCTATGGTAGGCAGAACCCATAGAGATATAACTGTTATCCGTCCGATGAAAGACGGAGCGATTGCTGATTTCGAAATTGCTGAGGGTATGCTTAGAGCGTTCATTCGCAAAGTGTCTTTGACTTGGCAGCCGGCTCGCCGAATTGTAGTGTGCGTGCCGAGCGGAATCACCGAAGTAGAAAAAAGAGCTGTTCGCGATTCCTGCGAACACGCCGGAGCAAAAGAAGTACACTTAATTGCCGAACCGATGGCAAGTGCTATTGGTATCGGAGTGAATGTACACGAACCGGTTGGAAATATGATAGTAGATATTGGCGGCGGTACTACTGAAATCGCAGTTATTGCATTGTCCGGTATCGTAGCCGATGAATCCGTTAGGATAGCCGGCGACGAAATGACAAGTGCTGTAGTGCAGTATTTCAAACGTCAACATAATATATTAATCGGCGATAGAACCGGAGAAAATATTAAATGTCAGGTCGGTTCGGCTGTGCCATTAGAGGAAGAAATTGACATCGAAGTGAAAGGTAGAGACTTGGTTTCCGGTATTCCGAAAATGATACAAGTAAGCTCTATTGACATTAGAGAGGCTTTGGCTGAATCTGTGCATCTAATTGTTGAAGCTGTATTGGCTTTGCTTGAAAGAACTCCACCGGAATTAAGTGCGGACATTCTCGACAGAGGAATTCTGCTTAGTGGAGGCGGAGCGTTACTGAAAGGCTTAGACGAAAGAATTCGCAGGGAAACCAATTTAGCAGTACACGTAGCCGAAGATCCTTTGACTTCAGTAGTTCGAGGCACTGGGCGAGTACTTGAGAATTTAAGTGAATATTCATCTGTGCTGATTAAAAGCAATAGATTCTAAATAAATCATTTTGCTGATTGATGCTGTCGCAAAAGTATATTTGTTACTAATGTTTAACTCCTACGGAGTAAAGATACTAATTAATCTTATACAGCGTAGCTGTTATACGTTAGTAACAAAGTAGTTTCGCTAGATTATCACACCTCCGTAGGAGTTGTACTCTTTACTAAAGTAAAAATGATTAGTTTTGACGTATTGTATGGCTTCTGTTTCATTAGGAGCAAAGTAAAGTATTGATAATACCAGTTAGCGAATATATAATTCATTTCATAAATAAGAGTAATAATTAAATTCAAGTATAATGCAAAAACTCGTAGATTTTATAGTAAAGTTCAAGGAATATATCACTATGGTTGCCTTAGTGATTATTTCTATGTCGCTGATTTCGATGGGCGACTTATCTCGTGTTGGTGGATTCCGAACTTTACTTGTCGGTGGTTTTGGTTGGTTTCGCGAGACATTTTCAATTATTCCGAATACGCAAGCCTTGCGTAATGAAAATAGAGCTTTGCGTGAGCTTAATCTGATGCTTTCGAATGAAGTTACTAAGATGAGAAAATCTCTTTTGGAAAACGAAAATTTAAGAGAGCTATTGACATTAAAAGCTAAGAATGAATTCAATTATGAGACGGCTACCGTGGTGGGACGTACTACAATTGAAATGCGTAATTATTTTATGTTGAATAAAGGGACTTCGAGCGGTGTGCAACCGGGA
>CAZIIZ010000278.1:0-4854 GCA_964539225.1 uncultured Hyphomicrobiales bacterium
CACAAATCATAAATTAGTTTGGCTTGACGTGAAAGGCACGAATACGATCGCCAAGATTCATCAAATTCAGACTAAATATACAGAAATGGCGAAGGCTAAAAATCGCAATTTGGAGATACTTATTGGTATTCCTACTATCGAATTATACAATGAATTGCTTAGTCTGCCGAACTATAAAGACATACCGACTATTTGCGAATTAGATGAAAGCTTCGTAACATCGGCAAATTCGCTTGCTTGGGGACCACGCTGGTCTTTGGGATTGCTTACGGACAGAGTTACCAATATTCACGCACAGCAAAAGCGAGTTTACGTTTGGACATTAGACGAACCGCAATTTATTCGCCGATTTTTAGATAAAAGCTATTTCGACGGAATTCTCACTAATTACCCTACGGTGGTCGCTTATGAATACTATACGAACTAAATTTATAAGCATATTAATCGTATTAGCGGGGCTGTTTGCAATCAACTCAGACACTATTGCTGCCGACACGACGAGTCAATCCTTTTCTATTCGTGTCGGCGGTTCATTCTCTATGCTACTGAATAAATTGAAATATCGCAAACTTGAAGACATAAATATTAGTCCTTCGCTCAGTGTATTTTGGCGTGGAGGCAAATTGCTAAGTATTGGGATTGATGCTTCGTATATCAAGGTAATCAGCGAAACCAAGACTAATATGTCAACAGAATTTGGCGAAACAGATTACACTGCCGGAATCCGAACTGTTCCGATTTCGCTTCTATTCTCAATGCAAATCAATGATTTCAGAGTATTTGGCGGCGGCGGTGTGTCTATACTGAATTCTAAGATTGAGGCTTTCGACGTAACGACATTCTCGTACAGAATTAGTCCGCAGTACGTATTCGGTGCGTCGTATAAGCTATCGGATTATAAATTTATGACTTTCGAACTCGAATCAAAGACGTATTTAATTCCCGAAATATACAAAACGGTTACTATGCTTGGATTGATTATAGATTTTAATTTGAATGGAATTTGATATTCTACGAATTATATACTTTTTTCTAATAAATGCCAAATTGTCATTCCTGTGAAGCGAGTCTTCGAGCGGATACAGGAAATCAGTCTTCTGATTCAGCGAAGCTAATCTCGAAACATAATGTGAAATCAGATTCCGGTATTTGCTCGAAGACTCTCAAAACCGGAATGACAGTTCTGGGCAAGTTGAAGGATTTGCTCGAAAACTCACAGTACCGGAATGACAACTCTAAAAGATGTGTATAATGAACAGAATACAATCGTGAAAGAGAAAATTATTTCTTACTAACTTCTTCAATTTCAACAGATATAGCTATTACGAAATCATATAATTCTGATACTTTGGAGAGCGGGCTATCTCCGGGACAGTGAATACTTTGAGTTTTCCCTTTGGCGAAAGCATACCAGATAAAAATCGGTTTTTTTTCGCCTTTGACCGGCTGAAAATCACTATAAGCTCTGCATTGCTGCATTCCGAGAGTGTCTTTATCAAATTGAGTTTGACTCCCAACGGATGCTCCGTCTATATCTACTTTCAAGGCAATGGTCGAATCATTAATTGATTGCTTATAAATTCGTAAAGTTGTATCTTTGGATAGGAAAAAACAATCATCAGGAAAGCCTTCGGTTAAGACTGATTTACTTATCCGTTTATGATTTTCAAATACTTCGCATGTAATTTTAAGTTTAGATTTCTCATCCTGTTTCAAAAGCGGAAATTTGAATGTTTCCACTCCGAGCATATTGAAAACATTTTTAATATCAATGGGATCAATAGGATAATTATTATTCATCCCTTGACTCATAGCATTCATACTAGACATAACAATTACTAATAGCACTAAAAAGACTTTGCTGTTGATGAATTTCATCTTTGTTGACATTATAAACTCCTTGATAAATGGAAAATAATATTATAATTTTTCTCACTTTAAAAATAGACGAACATTCATTATTAATGTTTCATCATTTAATTAATTCTATTCTAATATTTTTAAATTTTGTCAACTTAGCTTTACCCAATGAAACATTTAACACATCGAACAAATTTTTAGTCATTAATATTTGCCGTTTTATCTAATTCACTAGACTTTGGGTCGAGTTAATTACTTATACTATAGAGATAATTTTATGTTTTTGCAATCTATATCATTACAAGTATAACACAAAGCTATATCAAAATGTTCTCCAAACAATACATAGATAGCTATAAGATTAATATCCGCTTAGCATATCCAAGTTAATTCAGTTACTAATATTTAACTTCTGCGGAGTAAAGAGACGAATTAATCTTATACAGTGTAGCTATTAAACGCTAGTAACATTATAGTTCCGTTAGTTTAACGCTACTCCCTAGGAGTTGCACTCTTAACTATTTTGGATGACATGATAGATTTTGTGAGTCTATATATCATTAGTATTATAGCGAAGAAATCATACTGAATGAATATCTTAAAACAACTATTCCTAAATATTTCTCCAAATATTTCGAATCAATTCTAATTTATCTACGTATGGTTCTATACCTAATTGGGGCTATCACGTAAGTAGTCATTCTGAACGAAGTGAAGAATCCATATACTCGTAAGTAACTGATAAATTTGGATATTTCGCTACGCTCCTAATGACACAGAAGCTCGTAGAAACGTTCACGAAAGCATAGACAATAAAAGTATCGTCTTACTGAGCGTAGCGAAGTATCCATAATATCAGGGAGTTCCAGAAGAATGGATTCTTCACTACGTTCAGAATGACGAATTCGAATTCACATTGTCATTTGCTTATAGTGAAAACGTAGTTTTCTTTGAGACCTCAGTACGACTAATTTTGTATTTATTATACTGATGGGACAGCCTCCTACTAACTGAATTAGGGAAATATCTAAAAATTGAGTAATGATAATCAAAAGGGATTGCTGATGAATGCAGAGAAAAGCAAATTAAATCCTCGAAAAGTATTTTGGGAATGTGGCACATGCTCGCAGGCGATGTTCCATCTTCTGAATCATGAGTTTGATAATTTGAAACCAAGGGAAGAAAAGGCTTCTGACTTGTTAGCAGGAGGCATTGCTAAAAAAGGTCATCAATGCGGAATGCTTTGGGGCGGATCATTGGCAATCGGAACTGAGGCTTATCGTAAGTATGAAGACAAAAATCATGCGATTGCAGCTGCTATAAACGCTTCAAAACAATTAGTTGATTCGTTTCATAAGCGAACGCATACCGTGAATTGCCGCGATATTTCTAAAGTGGATTGGGGAAATAAATATGATATGGCATTTTATATGCTGAAAACTGTCGCCCAGGGATTTGTATTTAGCCCTTGCTTTAATCTAATGGTTAAATGGACTCCGGAAGCTATTCAAGCCGCAAAAGCAGGGCTGACTCAAAATTCAGTATCTAATCAACACTGCCTGAGCTGCTCCACAGAAGTATTAAAAAAAATGGGTGCTACAGAAGAAGAATCTATCATGGTAGCAGGTTTTGCCGGTGGCATAGGATTAAGCGGTAATGCTTGCGGTGCTTTGGCAGCTGCATTATGGTACAAAATGCTTATCCTAACGAAGCAAAACCCGGATAAAGCACAAAAAATGTCAAATAGTCAGGAAGCCAAAAAAGTTTTGAATGCTTTTTTAATTCAAACTGATTCGGAAATGCTCTGCAAAAATATTAGCAATAGAAAATTTAATACAATTGATGAACACTCCGATTATATCAAAAGTGGAGCTTGTAGTAGTCTAATTGAAGCATTGGCAAGAGTATAAAAGTTTATTTATTTGAGTATTATTTTGTAAATTGCATATCATTTATTGAGAGTTCGTTGATGAGTATATTATCAAGTATTATTGAGCAACTATGAAACAAGGTTTACTTCGAAACATAGCACTTATTTGTTTCGTAATATTTATATTGACGAAGAATCTTTATTACTAATGGATTAAGATTGCTGGTTCAATATTTTTATTGACAGGAATAGTTGAATTTATCTCTGCTTCATTATTTGCTATTTTTACCTTTCTTATTGTTTTGAATCTCTATTTATATAAAGAATGGAGGACAACAACAAATGTTTTGATAGCTTTCCTACCTATTGCAGTTTTGCTGTTTTTAAATATAGCTGGAATAAGAATGAATGAGAACACATTTCAAAGTCCGGTTAAGATAAAAGCTCGATATGAAGGCACTATGAATACTTCACGTTTATTTCTACGGGAAAATGGAACATTCGAAGATTTTAATATAGGCTGGTTCGCTTATGTTCATTATTACGAAGGCACTTGGAAACAGAATAAAGATACTTTCTATTTGCAATTCAAATACAATCAGAAACCGAATCTTTTAGATAATGTATTGATTATTAAGGGAGATAATATATATAAGATTCAAGCCGATACAATAGTTCCTACATATTATTATATAGATAATTGAAAAGTATAAATTATATCAATATAACACCGCTTAAATATTATTTCGATTTATGCAATATAAAAAATTCCTTCAGGGCGAACTCAATTGCTATTATGGCTAAATATTTCTATTAATCTAGTAAACTCTATCATTGTTTATATTGGTTTTATTTCGTAAATTGCATTTTCTGTGAATGCAGATGATTTAGTAATTACGTTATTGTGCGTAATCTTAGACAGAAATAAACAATTCATTGCTTTTATTAGCACAAAATTCAAAACGATAATAAATATTTCAAAAAATAGTTAGTCTGAAATTCTTTATATTCTTAAATGGTGGTTAATATGGTTACTACGAATTCTAAACAAATGACGACAGGAAAAGCTTTTGAATATGCTCTACTTACTCAATTTGTAGAAAAATTAGAGAACAAAACGAATA
>CAZIIZ010000279.1:0-4847 GCA_964539225.1 uncultured Hyphomicrobiales bacterium
CGCTGTTAAGTCAGATACTAATGAACTGTATGATGGAGTTAGAGCCGAGAATTCTTTACCAAATCGAGATTTTGTCTCGACAGGACGAATCATCGAAAAAGAGTTAGATTCTTATTGGAAGTCGGTAAAAGCACAATATAAAACAGTTGACGGGGAGAACACGCCGGATAAATTGATAATAGAGCAATACGCTTATGCTTCGAATTTGCCGAATGATAATAATTATATCATAAATGAATACAATGTGTCCAATAAATCAACAGCTGATATGGACTCAGTATATCTCGGTCTCTATTTTGATTGGGATATAAGTATGTCTGGGCAAAATTGCATCGCATATTATGATCACGATAAAGGATTTGCTTATACCTATAACGCTGCCAATGTAGAATTGCCTTGGATCGGAGTAAAATCGTTGAGTGAATATCCTGTCAACTATTATGGAATTGATAACGATGCTAATTCAGCAGATTTAATTGGAGTTTATAATGGCTTTACTAAGTCGGAAAAATTTCGGGCTATGACTGGCGGAATCGCTCGAGATACTACATCAATTACCGATATATCGCAAGTAATATCCGCCGGACCATTCTCGTTGAAATCCGGAGAAACAAAAAAAATATCATTTTCAATTTTCGCGGGTGTTGGTTTTGACGAAATTAGTCAAGCTGCTTCAACCTCAGCAAATTACTTGAAAATATTATCTGTACTGGACCATCCAAGCAAAGGCGTTGGGCAAATAAGTGTTTATCCGAATCCTAGTGCTACAGATTACGGCTACGTGGCATTAGAAATTGAAACTGTCGGACGATATACATTGGAAATATTCGATATTGCAGGCAAAAAAATTGAAACAATATTCACGGATATCGATTATTCTAAAGGAAAGCACGTAATAGATTATAATATAAAGAAGTTAATAGCCGGTACTTATTATTTAGTATTGAATGATACGAATAAGAATAATATCGTTGCGAAATATGTAGTAACTAATTAATAATAAAGAAAGATAGATAGATAATATGAAAAGAACAGCTGTAATTATGGCGGGCGGATCCGGCGAAAGATTTTGGCCACTGAGTCGCATGAAAAAACCGAAACAATTGCTCGCTTTGACATCGGAAAAAATGATGTTAGAGGAATCAATTGAGCGAATCGCAGGAATTATTCCCAATGAGGACGTATTTATTATTACGAGTGAAGTATTATTAGAGCCAATTAGGGAAGCTCTTCCGCAAATACCACCACAAAATATTATAGCCGAACCATTTAAGCGAAATACTGCTCCTTGTTTGGCATTAGCCGCAGGATATATAGCAGCTAAGTATGCCGGAAAATATGCTGAAAATGAAATTTCAGTTTCAGTATTGACTGCTGACCAAGATATAAAGCCAATTGAAGGTTTTAAAAATACAGTAAATGAGATATTGAACTTCGTAGAAAATAATGAAGCAATTTGTACTATTGGTATTACTCCAGTTCGTCCTGAAACCGGGTATGGATATGTGGAAACCGAGTCATCTTTTAAAGATTGTAATCAATGCGAAATTCTGAAAGTGAAAGCTTTTCGCGAAAAACCAAATTATGAAACAGCCGAAGAATATGTAGCTTCGGGCGTACATTTCTGGAATAGCGGTATGTTTTTCTTCCGTTTAGATACTTTTATTAATGGTATGATTAAGCATTTGCCGGAAGTAGGCATTAAGATCGAGCAAATTAAACATAATTATTTCGAGAATACTGAAATTGCCTTTGATTTTGCTTTTAAAGGTATATCAAGTATATTTAATCAATTTCCAGATATTTCAATTGATTACGGACTGATGGAAAAGTATGATAATATTTATACGGCTAATGCTTTATTTGAATGGGATGACGTTGGCTCGTGGGACGCTTTGGACAGAGTTAAACCCAAAGATGACAATGGAAATATTTCCGAAGGTGTTACTGCACTAATTGATTGCGAGAATTCTATATTCGTAAATAAATCATCCGGCAAAATTGCCATTGGTGCTATCGGCTTGGAAGATTTCGTAGTCGTTGTTACCGATGATTCTGTGTTGATTTGTCCTAAGGATAAAGTGCAGGATGTTAAGAAATGCGTTCAGAAGTTGAAGAGTCAAGATAGTATTGAGTGGATATAATTCTTTTATTATGTGAAAATATCTTTGCGCTCTGTTGAAAAAGCAAGGCTACGGAGTAAAGATGCAAATTAATCTTATACAGCGTAGCTGTTAAACATTAGTAAGCTAAAAACCTTCGGAAGGGTTAAGAAGCCTTCCGAAGGTATTATCAAATCTTCACCTTCCGCAGGTTTCTTAATCCTGCGGAAGGTTTGTTTATAATATCATTTATTATTAATACTCATCCGAAGAACATTAGTACTCGTCTGTATAAAAATTGTACTCCTGCGAAGAACATTTGTACTCGTCAGTATAACATTTGGGTAAATTTAATCTACTACTAACGAATAAAAATCATTATCGCATGAGTTCAAATCATTATCGATCGAATCCAAATCATAAACTAATGAGTTCGTAACATAAATGACTTACCAAGTCTAATCAATTACTAACGAGTTCAAAAAATTAACGAACGAATTCAAAGAATAAATGAATGTTATTAGAGGCGGTTAAGGAGTAGAAACATAAGTATTTAAACTGATTTGTCAAATTACTATTAAGCAAAATATGTGTACAATGATTAGTGCGTACATTTTCAAATAAAAAAACTTTGATAAAAAATTATGCTGTTATCAGCTGAAAATATTTTAGAATTATTCATACCTAAGCTTGTCGTTGATGAATGAATAAAACGATAAATCCAAAATAAGACGAGAAAATATTGATTATTCAAAATATTTCCTCGTCTTATACATTTATACTGATTTGAAACATCGAGAACGATAAATGAGCAATCTAAAATTCTTTGTTATAATTATTATTGTTATTTTGTTTGGTACCATAGAGTCTAATGCCCAATGGATGATAATGAAGAGCGAAGCCGATAGTTTGGTGCAGTTGGGTATGAAAAATATATATAATGTTCGATTTCCCGAAGCTGAAGCAATAGCCAAACGAATCCAGAATAAATTCCCCGATAATCATGCAGGATATTTTTTAGAAGCTGTGAGTTATTGGTGGAAGATACTGATGTATGTGGATAGCAGAGAATACGACAAACCATTTGAAAAAGCTATTGAGAGAGCAATAGAGCATTGTGATAACGTCTTAGATACTTCTGCTTACGATATAGGAGCTTTGTTTTTCAAAGGTGCGGCGTTGGGCTATAGAGGACGATTCTATTCACAGAGGGAAAGCTGGGTGAAAGCAGCGTTGGACGGGCATTCTGCTTACAAGATATTAGAAAGAGCTTTAGCCATAGCTCCGAATAATCGAGATATGCTCTTCGGCATCGGATATTATAATTATTTTGCTAAAGTATTGCCCGATAAATATCCACTTCTAAAACCATTAATGGCATTCGCTCCTGTTGGCGATAAGAAGCTTGGAATGCTCCAAGTCAGAGCATCGGCGAATAGTGCAAGATATTCGAGTTTTGAGGCTAAAATTGTATTGATGCAAATTTATTATACCTTTGAAAACAATACGGCTGAAGCATTGAAGATAGCTGATGAGTTATTTGCACAATTTCCGGATAATCCGTATTTCCATAGATACGTAGGCAGGTGTTGCGTGTCGTTAGGACATTATTCTCGGTTCGAGCAGTTATGGTTAGATATACTAAAAAAGTGTCGTAGTAAAAAAATCGGATACGACGATCGTACTGCTCGAGAAGCAATGTATTATTACGCTACGTCATTGTTTTATAAAAGTGAATACGATAGATCATTGAAATATTTCTTAGCTTGCAGCAAAATGTCAAATAAGTTCGATAAAGAGATAACTGGTTTCGTAATTCAAGCAAACCTGAAAATTGGCAAGATTTATGATATGCAACACAAACGCGATAAAGCAATTGAATACTATAAAAAAGTGGCATCGTGGGAGGATAATTACGGCTCTCGGCAGGAAGCCAAGAGATTTTTGCTTAAACCTTTCGGACAGTATTAAGATTATGAACTTAAAATTTAGACTTTTTTGCATTTTCCTATTAGTATTATTTTTAGAATATCCGGCTCAAGCATTAGTCTCATTTCAAGTGAGGTGCGGTATAGATGTATTAATCGAAACCAATTTCGAAGCAATCAAGGGCAAGCGAGTTGCTCTGTTAGCAAATTTCTCCAGTAGAAATAGATACGGAGAATTATCCGCCGAAATAATGGCGAAATCTGATGTGTTTCGGTTGGTTAAGATATTCACTCCCGAACACGGGTTCTATTCTATGGTTACTGCCGGTAAAACCGTTGGCGATGCCAAGGTGTTTGATGTGGATGCTATATCTTTGTATGGCACTAATCGGAAGCCGTCTAAAAAGCAATTGCAGGGTATCGACGTAATAGTAATCGACATTCAAGATATTGGAATTCGCTCATATACGTATATCAGTACAGCTTACAATGTATTAGAAGCTGCAGCTGAAAATAAAATACCTGTGATAGTGTGCGACCGTCCTAATCCGATTGGTGGGAATATTGTTGATGGGAATGTTTTAGAAAAAGGTAGAGAAAGTTTTATCGGGATAGCTCCGATTACCTATTTGCACGGTTGTACAATCGGCGAATTAGCCAAGATGTTTGCCGGAGAACATTGGATAAAGCAGGGCGATAAATTGAATTTGAAGGTAATTAATCTTCAGGGTTGGCATAGAGAAATGGCTTGGGAAGATACTGGATTAATGTGGTTCCCGACTTCGCCAAATATACCAACGGTTAATTCAGTCCGTGG